>JAFGEK010000070.1 GCA_016931625.1 Deltaproteobacteria bacterium
GAAGCTACTTCATTTTCATTAATTTCTTGCGGCACTATTTGTTGTTCAATCGTAGACAATGTAAGCAGTTCAGATTTGTCGCCTTTATTGTGCGTTGCATTAATAGTTAATAAACCTTCAGTATCAAGGTTGAATTGCAATTTAATTTTTATCTCACCTGCAGGCATGGCTGGGATATTGTTATAAGTAAGTGAGCCTAAATATTCTGCTTTGGTTACGGGTCCAGCTTCGCCCTGAAAAACGTTAACTAGCAATTGTGATTGATTATCGTTTTGGGTGGCGATTTCTATTTCAGCTTTTTGTGGTAATTGCTGATGTTTATTTATAACGATTTGCATTTCGCCATCTGCGTTGGCGATGCCAATAGGAATACTTATAGCGTCTAATAGAGTAACCGCATCAATTTTGGCTAGAGAATCGCCTAAAAGGGCCGCCCCAATTGCTACACATTCGTCAGGATTAACTCCTTTGCGAGTAGATTTGCCAAAGTGGTTAGTGATCATCTCATTAACCAAGGGCATACGAGTTTGACCGCCAACAAGAATTAATTCATCAATATCATGCTTATAAATGTTACGACTTGTTAAGACGTTATCAATTACTTTTAAGGTGCGATCGACTAGATCACGAGTAATTTTATTTAAAGTGTCACGATCGAGCATGAGTTCAAGATCAATAGGTCGCCCACGACGTTCGACTAAGGCAGGCAGCACTATCTGGGTATTCATCAATAAACTCAACTCAATTTTAGCGCGTTCAGCAGCAGTACGTACACGCTGAATTGCAGCTGGTTCATCAATGAAATCAGTTTTATTCTGCTTACGAAAACTTTCTGCTATCCAGTCAATTATGCGAGCATCAAAGTCAGAGCCACCAAGATAAGTGTCGCCGCCGGTGGCGATTACTTGAAAAACATTACCGGTGAGTTCAAGAACACTAACATCGAAAGTGCCGCCACCTAAATCATAAATCAAAATCTTTTGATCAAAACCGCGATTAAATCCATATGCCAAAGCTGCAGCAGTTGGTTCGTTAACAATGCGACGAACATTGAAACCAGCAGCAGTGCCTGCATTTTTTACCAATACCCGCTGATGGTCAGTGTAATACGCTGGTACAGCAATGACTACATCGGGAATTTCTTCACCAAGATGGATTTCAGCGTACCTTTTGACCTGTTGTAAAATTTTAGTTTGAATATCTACGGTGGAGTATATGGTGTTGCCGACACTTATTGCAGCTTCACCATTCTCGCCAGCGACGATTTTATAGCTGACTCTTTTTTGTAACTCGCTAACTGCTTTGGTGTTGAATTGTCTTCCAAGAAGTCGTTTTATCCCATGTATTGTACGTTCAGGATTTGTGATCATTTGTTCTTTAGCAGCTTGACCAACAAAAATTGTACCGCTTTTGTGCAAGCTCACTACTGAAGGCATAAGATTAAAACCACCCTCAATAGGAATAACGCGCGGAATTTTATTAGAAACGTACCCTGTGCACGTGTTGGTTGTCCCTAAATCTATGCCGATGATTTTGTTCATCGTGAAAACCGAAAGTCATGCTCCTTAACTATATTGATCTATAAGTGTAGGAGGCTATAGCTAGTCGAGTCAAGAAACCCTTTAAAATCAAATCAAACAGTTTTGATTTTTCTCTGATATTGCCCTAATTAGGCAGCACGATCGCTAGGTTAATTGCAAGCATAATCTGCAATTCTTATATAAATGTTAGAGTTGTTATTACTTGTCGTGTCATCTATAGAGTGACAAACAACAAGCAAGGTGTAGCGTCGCATGGCGACGGATTTTGACTTTTTAATTATTGGTAGTGGTCTTGCAGGTCTTAATGCAGCTTTACGTATAGCTGAGGCTGGCCGTTCTGTATGTTTAGTTACTAAGCGGGCAATTAACGATAGCGCTACGGTTACGGCCCAGGGCGGTATTGCCAGCGTAATGTCTGAGCAAGATAGTTTTGCCGCACATGTTGCTGATACTCTTACTGCTGGTATCGGATTATGCCATGAAGATGTTGTACGCACTGTTGTAAAGGCAGGCCCAGAGGCAATAAAGCGTTTAGCGCAGTTCGGTGTGAGTTTTGATCGTCACGAAAACGGTTACGATTTAGGACGTGAGGGTGGTCATAGTGCTAGGAGAATTTTGCATTCTCAAGATATTTCCGGCCAAGCAATTGCCTTTGTTTTAGCGCAGCGCGCCCAGCAAATTTCAGAGATTAATATACTTGAGCACCATATTGCTGTTGATTTAATAACAATGCGTAAACTCGGTAACTCTTTTTCTCCTGATCGTTGTTTAGGCGCTTATGTTTTAAATAATCTTACTGGTGAACTGCTTACCATTCGCGCGCGTGCAACGTTACTAGCCACTGGTGGTGCGGGTAAAGTTTACCTTTACACATCTAACCCTGATGTTGCGACGGGTGATGGTATAGCGATGGCTTTTCGTGCTGGCGCTGCACTGGGCAATATGGAATTTGTTCAATTTCATCCAACTTGTCTCTATCACCCACGAGCTAAAAATTTTCTAATTAGTGAAGCAGTTCGTGGCGAAGGTGGAGTGCTACGCCGACGTGATGGTCAAGCGTTTATGAAGTCAGTGCACCCTTTGGCTGATTTAGCCCCACGAGATATTGTGGCCCGTGCTATAGATACTGAGCTTAAACGCACGGGTGATGATTATGTTTTATTAGATATAACTGCACGCCCACCTAGCTTTATTAAAAATCGTTTTCCCAATTTATATAAAGCTTGTTTGCAATATGACATAGATATGACCAAGGAGCCGATTCCGATAGTACCGGCAGCACATTATTTCTGTGGTGGTATATGCACCAATATTAATGGTGCTACTGAAATTACGGGTTTATTCGCAGCTGGTGAAGCTGCGTTTACTGGATTACATGGTGCAAATCGTCTAGCATCAAATTCTTTATTAGAGTCTTTTGTAACTTCTGACCTTGCTGCTATTGCAATGTTGCAAGTTAGCGAGTTAACCCTACCTCAAGTAGAAATGCCAGATTGGGATCCGGGCAGTGCTGTTGATCCAGATGAAATGATTGTGGTCTCGCATAATTGGGATGAGCTGCGCCATGCTATGAGTAGCTATGTTGGTATAGTTCGTTCTGATAAGCGCCTTGTTCGTGCTGCAAAACGCATTAAAATGATACAAGAAGAAATAGATGATTATTACTGGAATTTTAAGCTCACTCATGACCTGGTCGAGCTACGAAATATTGCCGTAGTAGCTAATATAGTTGTAGCAAGCGCTAAGCACAGGCGTGAGAGTCGTGGTCTTCATTATAATATTGATACTCCTGAAAAAAATGATAATTACCTTCATGATACCATTTGCCGACGGGGTCTGGATCAAAGTTTGATTTTTGCATAAGCCAAATTAAGGGTACCCCTGAAATGCTGCGTATTTTTTATCAGGTATTATTTCTCGTTTTTCTAATATCTCCAAACTTGGCTAGGGCTGAGTTATATAGCTTCATAGATGAACAAGGGGTTGTTCATTTTACAAATATTCCAAATGATTCGCGTTATAAACCTTTGCCTACAACGTCAGCGCGTAATACTTACACTTGGGGTGATGATTTAGGCAAAATGCGCAAAATACATCGTGTAGATGTTAATGACTATGATGCAATTATTGTTGCTGCTGCTCGCTATTACACGCTACCCGCAGCACTTATTAAAGCAATTATTGCAGTTGAAAGTGCTTTCGAAGTGCAAGCAGTATCAAACAAAGGGGCACAAGGTTTAATGCAATTAATGCCCGATACCGCAGCAGCGATGTATGTAAATGATCCATTTAATGCTCGTGATAATATCTATGGCGGTACTCGTTATATACGTCTATTAGCTAATAGTTTTAATGGTCATTTGCGTCATACTATCGCAGCCTATAATGCCGGGCCAAAAGCAGTTGAACGAGAAAAAGATGTACCATCAATTGCTGAAACAAGATTGTATGTACAACGGGTATTAATATTATATAAACACTATGCAACAAGTTGGAAACCATAAGTTGTAACTACTTAAGGTATTGGCAATAAATCATGCATTGGACTTTACCAAATGTCATCACTATAGCGCGCTTAGGCTTACTGCCATTTATAGTGTTTTTGATATGGCCTGGTATTGAAAATCGTGAAACTTGTTTTTGGGCTGCGGTAATTTATACCATCGGTGGAGTACTCGATGTTCTAGATGGTATTTTGGCACGTCGTCGTAATGAAGTCACCGTATTGGGTAAATTTCTTGACCCGCTTGCAGATAAACTTTTTTATTTAGTAACTCTAATTGCTCTTATGCAACTGCAAGAGCCGCGAGTTCCGGCTTGGCTAGTAATGATAGTATTAGCACGAGAATTAGCTATCACCGGTCTGCGTGGAATTGCTGCTTCTGATGGCATTGTTATCGCTGCAGGCGGTGGTGGTAAAATGAAAACCACCCTTGCTACAGTGGGTATGGTTGGTTTACTAATTCACTACCCATATTTTATTAATTTTGGTCCATTTTCAGCTTTGATTGATATGCATTATATTGGTTTGTGGTTAACCTACATTTCTATAGCTTTTTCTATATCAAGTGGGATTGAATATCTTGTTGGTTTTAATAAAGCTATGCGGGCGCGTCATAGTGTTATAACCGAGAAACAAGATATATAACAATGTTAAATCTATTTGATAAAATACGCCAACGCGGTGAACGTTTAGGTCGTGAGTTTTTAGTACGATTGGTGGGCAAAATATTTGGGGTTAAAAAACGCCCAGTAAAATTAGGGCCTAGGCCGCGTATTTTAATAGTAAGACTTGATGAACGTGTGGGTAATTTAGTTTTAACTAGTCCGATACTCTCAAGCTTGCGATTACGTTTTGCAAATGCCCAAATTGATTTATTAGCGCACTATCGTGGTGCTGAATTTATGGCAAAGCATGCCGCCATTAATAATTATTTTATTTTTGATAAGCGTCGCTGGTTTGCCAGACATGGTCCGATATTTACCCCTTTTTTCTTGCGCAGCAAACGCTATGATGTTGCAATTGATGCAGCTAATCCGAGTGATCCTTCTGCAACCCAAGCTATATTTGTACGTTTATGTGGTGCAAAGCACACGGTAGGATATGCCGAAGGAAAATTTGCACGTTTATATAGCGCCCCGGTCATAAGGTTGGCATCAGCAAGTAACAAATTAATTAAAAATAATAACGATTCAATATCTTCAGTACATGAAATAGATATGCGACTTGCACTATTACAAGCATTACCCGGGGCAGCTATCGAGCGCAATACTAGCCTTGCTAATTTAGGCAGCGATAATATTAAGCGCAAACGCCCTTATGGTATAATGAATGTAGGTGCGAGATTAGGTGAAAAACGTCTTAGTAAAGAAGCATATATAAATATCGCCAAAAAGATATTAAGCTATGGCATTGATTGTATTGTTGTCTATGGGCCAAGTGAATTTGATTTAGCCAACGAAGTTGCAACATCAGCGATTGGTGCTGAATTAGCTCCTCCTACTACTCTTGTTGAGCTAGCGCAACTTATGCAAAATGCACGTATAGTAATAACCTGTGATACTGGACCAATGCATATTGCAGTAGCTTTAGGCGTAGCTACTTGCGGTTTATTTTTAGTAACCGAGCCTTCACGCTATGGATATAATCATGCGCCTCATATCGCTATTGATACACGTATAGATAGTATGAAAAATTGGCTTGCACAGATCGATACTTGGTTGCATCAACGTTTAAGTAAAACTAACAGATTGCTATAAATGTTTTACTTATCGGAGAAGTAATGCGCCAGCCTCGCATAACTTATGATAGTTTTGGTACCCCTGCAGTTTGGGCAGAAAATATCAGTCAAGCTTATTTTGGTATTGGTTTTCTGCATGGATTTCATCGTGCTCTGCAAACATTAATTCTTGCCAGTGCTGGTCGTGGCGAATTGGCGCGACGCTTGATCGCACGAAAAGAACTAGTAGCTATTGATGCTATTGCCGCACGCTTAAATATTGTAGATAGAGCTGCAAAAGCACAAGCCGAATTATCAACATCAGCATGTGATTGGTTGTCTGCATACGTTGATGGAGTTGGTGCAGGTTTAGCTCGTGCCGGTAAACCTTTTGAGCTAAAAGTTTTATTGGCTAAAATTCAGCCACCAAATACCGCTTCGGTATTAGGCGCCTCAATGCTTGCAGCCTATCTTGGTTTAGCAGAAGGTCAAGAGCGCATGGAGCGTGCTATAATAGATGCGGTGAGAGCTGGTGCTGATATCGCTTTGCTTGAAGCTATGTTTCATCCCCATTTATTAGGATGGCAACCAGAACAGTATCACGATGTAAATATATCAAATGTATTAGGCTTTGCTAGTGGTGGTTTGTGTGTGGCAACTGGTGGAAGTAATGCCTGGGCGGTAAGCGGAAAACGCAGTGTTAGTGGCAAACCATTGTTTGCAGCCGACCCACATTTACAAGTTAATCAAATGCCATCATTGTTTTTTGAGCTGCGAGTCAAATTGCCTAATGATTATTGGCTTGGGGCAACTATACCGGGATTACCGGGGATAGCAGTAGGGAGAAATAAAAATGTCGCCTGGAGTGGGACATTTGGGGTTGCCGATAATGTGGATTTTACTATTGAAGACCTTACAGACTTAGGAGCTAAGCGAGGCAATAATAACTATGCCACGGTTTTAACTCGTCATGCTAAAATTCATCGACGGTGGCGCCGCGATTTGCATCTATATTTTCATGAAACTGATCATGGAATTATAGAGAGCAATAGCAAGCATATAGCTAATAGAATGCTAGCTACTCGTTGGGCGGGTGGTGAAAATTTAGCCAATGCAATTACAGCATATATGGCATTACCATTGGCTACAAACGTAAATGATGCAGAAAAAACCATACGCCAGGCAACAACTTTTAGTTTGCATTATATTTTAGCAGACCGCAGCGGTGAGGTTTTATATTGTCAAGCGGGTCGTATACCAAAACGTAGCGGTCAATGGTCAGGTTTATATCCAGTAGAAGCTACAAGTAAACAAAAATGGATAGGATATTATCAAGGTGAAACGCTGCCCAGGTGTTGGGCACAAAAAGGTGTTATCGCCAGTGCCAACGAAGCGCGTTTGGCAAGTGATGGCACAACTTTATCTACCTTTGCCCAACCTGATTATCGTTTTTTGCGAATTGAATCCTTTTTAATTGCCCGTGAAAATCATGATGTAAATAGCATGAAAGAGTTGCAGTTAGATGTATTTTCGCGGCAAGCGCAATTATTACAGCCATTTTTTATTTCAATACTTCCAGATGGCCCGATACATGATGCTCTAATAAAATGGGATTTTTGTTATGATGGTAAAAGCTTTGGGGCTCATGCCTTTGAGTTAACCTATCAAGCTGCACAAATAGCTTTAGCTGTTGAACTTGGCGGTGATTGGTTTGTAAATATGTTAGCTCACAGCGAGCTGGCATTGTGGTGGTGCAACGCGATTGACCGTATTTTTGCTCAGCCTAATACTTGGCAAACAGAATTAGGTGAAAAATTGCGTGCGGCGATTGGTAAAATTGCGCAACGAGAAATACAACCCTTAGCTTTAACTCAGCGTTTTACTATGAACCATATGGTTTTTGGTGGTATTCCACTGAGTGGTTTTGATAAAGGTCCATTTGCCTTGCCTGGTTCACGAGCTACAGTATGCCAGGGCACTATTACTTATCCCGGTAATAATCAGATAGTAATTGCCCCAGCATATCGTTTTGTTTGTGACCTCAATGAAGATGCTGCCCAAACTTGTTTGCCCGGTGGTATCGAGGGTTCAAGATTTTCTGATTCTTATGATCGATGGCTAGATGATTATTTTGCGGGCACTTATCATCGTTTAGAGCCGCCAAGGGATGATGAGGAAGCGCTTTATTAGCAATTGTAGTTACTTAATTTTAAAACAGTGTTTAAGATATTGTTACCAATTTATCCAGATATATGCGAACAAATAAAATTGATATAATGATAAAGTAAAGCCCTTGTCAAACCGGTAAAACTACACTGCTTAAGCTAAAACTACACTGCTTAAGCAATTATTCCCGGCTGCTCGCTATTACGATTTGTTGCTGTTTCTAGTGGTGCCACACCACACAGCGCACCACTGGATATATACATGATAAAATGATCAACTCGCCTCATTGCACCATAAGCAGGCACTCT
Source organism: Deltaproteobacteria bacterium (assembly GCA_016931625.1). Lineage (NCBI taxonomy): Bacteria > Pseudomonadati > Myxococcota > Myxococcia > Deltaproteobacteria bacterium. The sequence continues at coordinate 8,236 of JAFGEK010000070.1, forward strand.
GACTGCAATGTCTTCTTTTTAAATGGTTTAAGCGCGTCGATGTTAGCCACGACGCGAGTGATAACAGCAAAATACGGTAGACAGTCAAACAGCAAATGCTTGTTAAATTTGGTAGAACATGTCATTTTTAAAACTATGAGTGTTTCGCCTAATGCTACTGCGCAAGCAATTTATAAACGCATAAGCCACAGACAAAATGAAAATAAAATAAGCCAAAAGCAAGCGCTGCAAATTGCTACCAAAATAGCTATAAAGTTAAAAGATGAATGGGGGGCAAAAGAAGTATGGCTGCATGGTAGCTTAAGCAAGCAATATTTTTCTTCAAACTCTGATATTGATTTAGCAATTAGTGGATTAAACACAACGCAACTAAACGAAGCGGCAATTGCTCTTGATGAAATGGCGAAACCATTTATTTTAGATTTTTGTTCTATCGAGCGTCTTAATCTCAACTGGCAAGCGCGTATAAAAACAAAAGGACTACGATTAATATGAGCCCAGCAGAAATTGCTAAAAACGAAATACTCGCTTTAGTCGCTGAAATTAATGATGATATAGACGCAATTAAGAAGTTATTGCCTCATTTATTAAAAGTTCTTTCATCAATCAAGCAAAACGAAGACCCAGTACAAATAATGTCTGCGGCAGGGTATCTTCACCACATCTATACTGCCATTGAGTCAATTCATGAACGTATTGTTCGTATTATTGATGGATCATTGCCGATTGAAGAACGTTGGCATCAGGAATTGTTGACTAGGGTTGGTGTTGAAGTTGCAAAGGTTCGTCCAGCAATTATAAGCTCAATAACTCGTGCACGTCTTGCACGTCTTTTACGTTTTCGTCATTTTTTTCGTCATGCATATCGTATTGATTTTCTTGCTGAAGAAGTAATTAATACTGCAAGCGACATTGAAGAGACTCTCATGCAATATGAAAATGAATTGAAAACGTTTTGTGATCATTTAATAAAAGCGGCAGATGATTTGAATTAACATAGTTGTTCGGGTTTGGGTATTTCAAACAGATAGTCTTGCAAAATAATTTTGCGATATTGCCAATAACTAAAAACAAACAATCATAAAAGCATTGTTAATGCGTTGTAGTAAATTTTATTTCTGATTTCTGACTGCAAAGACAATCGAGTAATTACGACAGTTCAATTTTGGCACGATGATTGCTTTAATATTTAAGTATGAATGCTATTGCTAATCATCACAATGCTCGTAATTACCTGTTTTTTAATAAAATAGGCGAGCTCCCCTATGAATCAGCCAGTTTAGTCGCTGTTGAAGTGTCGCAAAATGACACATCGGTAGTGTCGCAAAATGAGACACTTAAGCAAGCAAAAGAGATAATCGCTAATCAACATCAGATTAATAATTCAGTCTCATCGCATAGCAATGGGGTTGCTGGTCGTTGGTTAAATCAACTGCGCGAAAAACCCAAAATCACCAGCCCGCTGGCAACTCAAGCTGTACAGAAGGTCGATCAAACATCACCAGATAGCCCAGCAAAAGAACTTGAAGCGTTATTGGTTCATTGCGAAGAGTTACTTAGAAATGAAAGTAGCAGCATAAAACCTTTGCAGATAGCAGAGCAGAGTGAACGAGCAAGACTGCTAGCACAATATCGGCGTGAAATCGTAATATTTTTAAGCGAAAGTCAACCTGGCCTAATATCCGAAAATGCAAAAGAAATTATATTAAGTAAAGATCTGCTACAGAGTCAGGGCGAATTTAGTATCGATCAAATAAACCATGAAATTATGCAAGAATTATCACAGCGTTATAAATAATCGGAGATAGTTATGTCTAACGATCCACACAACATGAGTCATAGCGCAATTATTAGAAAAGTTCTTGAAGTTAATCCGGCAATGCAGATTGGCGATAAAACACCGCAAGAGATGAGTGAGTATTTAAAGGCGACCATTAAAGCAGCAAAACTATCACCAAAATATACTGATAAAAAGTTTATCGCTATTTTTAATGGGATGCTTGCTGAACTTGAAGAAAACTTAAAAAATGATTTACAAATGTTAAATGCACGTCGAGCTAAAATAAAAGAAAAACACGTGCAACTAACGCAAGAATTTCGCCAGGCAGTAATTCAATATTTGGTTGCAACCAATTCTGATTATCTGCCGCAAGCTACTCGTGGGGTATTACAGCAACATCAAGATTTATTAATGCAACTAAATCTTTCGGTGGCTATGCTAAGTCGAGCAGTAAGAGCACAAGACCCAACTATAATTTAATATAGTTTAAAACTTTTAATGAGGGCACTATCATGCAAAAACTAATTAAAAATTCTCGAGTAACAAATAACTTTATAACTTATCAAAATAACTTAGTTATATCTGGTGATTGGGCTATTGATGGCATTACTGAAGCAATAGCTAATAATTGCAGCGAGATTGAAAAACTAGCAGGCCAATTAGAAGAAATAAAAAATAAAATCGAATTTGAATTATCGCGACCACAAAAAGACAAAGTATATATTAAAATATTAAGAGAAAAAATTGAACTAATTTTAGCTCATATAAACAATATTCAGTGTAAAAGATTACCAGCTTTGATTGCCGAACTACAAAAAACTATTGCCGAAAATAATACCATATTATCGCGAAAATATTTGACAGCGCCAGTGTGCGATACGACAGGTTTGGATAGTTTATTAAGTACAGATGATGCAAATCATAAAATTGATGAGCAGGGCATTTCGCCTTGGGCATAATTTATGCAGAGATTGTTACAATAAAATTAACTACGAGATAATTTTTGTTAATTTTAAGGCTATTAAAAAAGTGAAAGGGACCAAAAATGAATTTACAACAAGTGCAAAACCAAAGACTCAATTTTACAACCATAGAGCGAATTAATGAGCTTAATCAAAATATCGCTGCTGGTATAGAAATGGGCAACATTGAGGGCTTAGTGCAATCAGTTTTACGTGAGTCTTATATTGAAATGACAGAAGACCTGCGTTTTTTTGCCGAGAAAGTTAAATATTTTAATAAAGTAAAAAAAGATATTCGTAATGAAATTAAGGCTAGACGCGCACTGGCAGCAAGTATCACAGGTGAAAAAGATGACTATGTGTTATCAGAATCTTTTATGCCGAAGAGCTTTGTTCATCAATATTATGGTCAAAATTATGAAAAGAACGATAATGATACTCAGGCAAAAAATACAGCATGCGATGAAACTATTGCCAAAGAACAAACACCAATAGACAGTGCTACTGAAGATGCTGATAATACCGCAACAGAAAATGCCAACAACACAACTACACCTATTAATCAAAACGATAGCGAGTCAACTGAAGATAGCCAACAGCAAGCTATTGCAGAGCAGGCACTGGCGGTATACCAACAAAATTGCGAGTTCATGAAAAATGCTAAAGATGCTTCGACTAAAGAAACAACCATTCCGGTGTGGACACCAATTAGTGAGTCATTTGCCAATATTGATGTTTGGGCTGAGCAATGCAAACAATCTGCTTTAAATTGGTTTAATGGTTTAACTGATGAACAAAAAGAGGCGGTTGCAACTCAATTAAAAGCGCAAGGAATTCAATTTAATATCAGCGCCTGGGGTGATGAATTTAGAAAAGATCAGCATAAGGTAAAAAGCAATAATAAAATGTCGGTATTGGCCGAAGGGCAAAGTGTAATTGAATATATTTGTACCTGCTTAGATAAAGTTGTTGCGCAGAGACCTACAAAGATTACCAAATTGATCGATCAGGGGTCATATATTCAATATCTTTGCAAGACGCGGGCACATCCGTCTGTTATTGAGAGTGCGAGAGCATCTCTATATCATGCACATAAATGTCAGGTTACTTGTTGGCGTATTTCATTAGAAACTGGTATCCCCAAGCAAACTAAATGCCAAGTACGAGATATTAGCAAAGTACTATGGCCACCAACAGAATTTATTGGCAAGTTAGATGAAAATAAATATCCCACGCCAGAATCAGTAACTGCATCAAAAAATTGCAATAATGTAGATAAACCAGATGATTCGCAAGCCGCACAAAAAGCTTTAGAAGCATACGATAAATATTGTGCAGAACTTGAAAAAGACCCAAATGCAAAAAGAGTGACAGTTAGCATACCAATGTGGGAGCCTTTAGATAACAAATATAAAACTCGCGAAACATTAATTCGCGAATATAAAGAATCGGCTAAAAATTGGTGTAACAAGTTAACCCCCAGTCAAAAAGCTGCGGTTATCGAACAATTTCAAAAAAATGGTATCGTATTTACCGCACATGTTTGGGATCAAAGGCATCAAGATGATGACGATGGCTTAATTGTTGATAAAGCAATGCGTAAATTAGTGCCGGGCCAAGATCTGCTTGATTATTTAGAGGGTTGTATCAACGAAGTGGTTAGTAGCCTAAACAAAGATGATGACGGTCATGATGCCGCAGCATGGTCATTAGGTTTTAAAGAAACTGTTCCCAAAGATACTAGCTATAAAATGTTAGATAAAAGCCAGGCGCCATGGCCACTGCCAGGATATGAAAATACTTTTGACACAGAGAAATATCCTGATCCAGATTCTGTGCGTAATAATACACCTTATGAAAAAACAGATAATGATAGCGCCATTACCGAAAGCACCGAAAACAAAGAATGGAAAGAAGGAGACCCCATTAAGACCAAAGCAGATCTTGATGCTTATTTAAAATCGTTAGAAGACGAATTAAATACTGTGGGTGATGACGCGCAATTGTCAAATGTCGATTTGCAAAATGCTTTACAAAAGCAGCAGCAAACCTTGCAATTGATGTCAAATATTTCAAAAATGTTGAGTGATACAGCAGCGAGTATAATCCGAAAAATTTCCGCTTAGCTTTGTTGAGTAATTTTTTGTTTATGAGAGGGCCTTGTCGACATCGGCTGCTCCCATAAATTTTAAATATATCGTAATCTCATCTTTTGGTGCTACTTCATCAAGTACTTTAACAAGAGCACGAATGTCTTTAGCTGATAGTTTTTCAAACTTGCTAACATCTTCACTCTCGGTTAGCCCATCTTGATGAGGGATACCCAAGTGATCTAAAGCTTTAGCAAGCATAGCTCGTTTAGTTAAAAGAAAAGTACGTAAAATTTCTTCACATAGTTCGTCATCATCTTGGTTTTGCAATAATCGAAAAAGCTCAGCGGTACGGGCTTCGTTTTTAGCACCAGGTTTAGGTAAACGTGAACTACTTTGCGGCGCGCGTACATTATGACGATGAAAATATGTTTCACGGGCTTTACGGCTAGATGCTGATAAAACTTCGACAAATTTTTCAGCACTTAAAGTACGAAGAATAGCTGAATATTCAGGCATAATACTCTCTTTAAATAGGGACACCACCAAGTAAAAATTAGTTTTGCTAAAGGTGATTTATATATTGGAGGTGTTAATAAATTAGCAAGCTGCTTAGATCACGAATTCGTAATCTTTTTCGCGTGTTAGCACTAACGTGCATGGAGCTTTTTCAACCACCTTTTTAAAGTGTTTGTTATTTGGTTTGCCCATTACAATCATGTCAGCCCCAATACCGCTAGCAATACGTAATACTTCAATAGCAGAATTTCCGTGCGATGTACGTCGATAAACTTCATCAACTGAATGGTTAATTCCTTGTTTATTAAGGCGTTCTACAGATTGTAATACCGCTTGTTTCATACGAGCCATATGCTCAACGTTAAGACGATCTAACTCACGGTAGTCAGTAATTTTTTCTTCAAGCGCATGAAAAACATAGACATCTGCATTGGCTATACGGCTATACATAAGGGCAAAATCTAGGGCCAACTCTGATTTTTTGCTGAAACTGGTTGGAACCACGATTTTTAATTTTGGTTTGTTTTCAGCGTTCATCTCCATGCTCTCCATGCTGTCTCCTTACCAGAAACGCTACCGTATCACGAGCACAATTCTGGCAATAGCCATAGCGATCACGAAGCGTATTTAACATTACAGCGGATTGTTCAATTTCTTTAGCACTTAAATCAGCAATATCCGATTCTGTGTATTTGAGGAAATTTTCGTACATTTTTTTTAAAACTTTATGTTTTTTAGTATAAAAGTCCTCTCGTAGATTTTCTATGTAACTACCGAATATTTCTGTGTAATTTGGTTTTTTATCCGGAAATTCAAGCGAGCGTGCGCCAATAGTACCGATGACTGCACGACGAAAATCATCAGAGGCTTCACCCGAAGCCATTAATACTTTCTCAATCTCACTCATAAAGTTTTCGTCAGGATCGCGCAATTCCCCTGAAATAGGGTCATTCATTTTTTCATGTTTTACCCAATGTGAAACATGAGAAACATAGCGACTAAAGAGATCATGATAGCTTTGCTCAGTAGCAATACCTGTCGATTCACGCACTTCATCATCTATCCAAGAAGTATAAATTTTTTCTGTTTCACGCAAAAATGCAACATGGTCATGATAACCATTAATCGCATCTTGCCTTAAAAATTCGTATACTGATTTTGCCTGTAATAATTCATTTATATTTGCAAACACAGCTAATGGGTTAAGGCATTGATAACCTTCATGATAAGCGGCATTAAGCAATATTGAACGGATTTCACGCGCACTAGCACCATAGCGACCTTCATATTTTGGATATGAGTATGATTCTTTAAAAATATCAGCTATATGATGACGTAACTCTTTTGCTTGTCGAGTAGTTAAGCGAGAAGGTGTTTTACCATTATCGTAGAGTCTAAGTTTTTCGATTGGAGTTAAAGAATCAATTACGTCAACTAGATCGCTTGGGTAAAGCGATTTATCAGCACGACGCATCCGTGATAATACCGCCCACAATGAAGCAACACTAATAGTGTGCGGAGCAATATGACGTCCTACAATACGTGAAGTAATTTGATTCTTATAAATATCTACTTCATTTGAATAACGTAGCAAATATGGAACTTTTACTAATTCAATACGAGCTTTAAACGATGGAAAATCGGGGTGTTCTTTAAAGGCATCAAGATAAGTTTCATTTGTTGAAGCTAAAAAAACTATGTCTAAGTGTATTAAAAATGAATCCATTGACACAGTTGAGGTCTCAATGGTGCTTAGCAGGTATTTAAAAGCATCTACTGGGCGTTTGAGCAAATCGCTATATTCAAGTACCCCTCGATTAGCATCTACTAATGGTCCAGTAGGGGTAAAAAGCGAGGTATGCTGTAAAGCTTTTGGTAAAGAAGCCAGTGAATGATCAGCGGTTACTTGTTGTATATGCGCATCTACCGAAAGCTGTGGTTCAATTGTTGCGGCGGCTCGCCGATAGCGACGTGAGACATAGAATCGTTCAATTTGGATGTGTTTCAGAACCTTAGCAACATCACCATCATAACTTGATAATAAAGCATCGTAGATACGTCGGCATTTGTAGCATAAGTCACCTAAGCGCAGATACTCATTAGCCAGGTGTTGGCTGTTTTCAGAGCCATCGATATTTTCAGCTTGGTTTGGCAGCAAGTGCGAAAGCAGATTTAGTCTTTGGCTTTGTGGTAAAAGAAATAGGGGATGGTCATGCAAGTCACAAGGAATTCTTGCATCCATGTCAGAATTTGAAAGATGCGCATAAGTGTTATTGCTCAAATGCGCTTTCTGTTCGTTACCAAACCCTATACGATCAGTTGCAGCCAAACGTTCGGTTGGAAATATCCAGTTAAAACTATATAAAGCTCCTTCAGGTAATCGGCTGTAAGCTTCCATACCAGCCATAATGCAGCGAACTATTGAGCTTTTGGCACTACCATTAGGGCCGTGCAAGAGAATGAGTTTATTGATTTTTCCTTCACGTGCGAAGTTACATAGAATGCGAAAAAGTTGTTCTTGCACACGTTCATGACCAGCGACCCTTCCATCCCCATCAGTAAAAGGTGCGTCAAACAGGTTATATCTTGTCACCCGGCCAGTTGGTAATTTTAGAACTTGCTGGCCAAAATGTTTGAACATATCAACGATATACTGAGCAGAGCACCTTAAATGTCGCTCGGGCTTTGTAAATAGCATATCGAAATATTCATTAAATGAGAGAATGGTACGGTCAGCGATAAAAGAGTCGTGAACTTTTTCGAAAATATTATTGAGCAATTTGTCTTCTTTTTGATTATTTTTGCTCATAGTGATCCATGCAATCCTTTTTATAATTTCGTTTTATTCATTACTCAGCATACAATTAGCGCTAACATGCAAACGTTTTTTTATTATTTGTTCAACGGGCTTTAGATCTTCATTTAATATACATTCAGCATTATTAACTATGATATTAATAGGATCTTTAGTTAATTCAATATGTGGTTCCCAAGAGTCATCTGCTTTCATAAGCGCCATGGCTAAATGTAAAATAGCACCTACGGTTTTGGCGGCTTGATTATCTATTTTGTTTATTTTTCCTAAACGAATGTCGAGCTGTAACGCGTATTTAATAGCAAATGCAGCAACTTTGCGAGATTTTTCATTAAGATCGAGTTCATGGCTACTGATAATTTGCTTAATAGCCGCCAAAGCAGTGTGCTTGCGATCATGCAAACCCGAATCGTTAAGAAGATAAGCAGCAGTTTCAAGTGGAGCTAATGCTGGCGGCCATAAACCATGTAAAGCTGCAAGTAATTCGAAAATTCGTCTTGCAATTCGAGCTCGACGTTCAGGCATATTGAGATCAAAACTTGACGTTTGGAGTAATTGGCGAGCATTAGTATGGTGATAATCTTCATTTACTAAGGTAAAAAGTAATGATTCACGTATGCCGGTGCCAGGCACTAATATTGTTTTTAGTTGGTAAATCTCTATAAGAGATAAGATTACTAAGGCAGCCGGTAATATGACATCACCACGATCTTTACGCAGATTATATTTATGCGATCTTTGATCAGGAGTAATTTTGCCGAGTTGCCGTATCAAGTTGCTTAACAATTGGGGATCGATTGCAGGTACATTACTGTTAACAACTGGAGCCAAGCGAGCAAGTGCATCAAGATTACCTCCAGTACCTATTGCTAAACTCGTTTGGCAAACATCATTTAAGTTTTTAGCTATTTCATCGCGTAAAGCGCAAAATATTTCTTTTATTTGCCAGTCTTTTTGAGTTTCTTGAAGGCAAGGATAACGTTGCAATAATTTAAGTGTACCCCAAGGAATTGAAATACCATTACGGGTAGTGGTCCACTCAAGTTCAAGACTACCACCACCTAGATCAATAAGTAGGCAATTCGAACTAATGGTTCCTAATGCGCGCATTAAAGTAAGGCGCATAATGCGCCCTTCTTCTGCGCCGGTAATAATTTCTAATGAAATGCCAGTGGTTTGTTTAATTTTTTGCACTATTTCAGAAGCATTTTGAGCCTCACGCCAAGCACTAGTTGCAACGGCTCGGTAACGCGATACTTTTAATCGTGAAATTTTTTTGGCGATATCATTGAATATATTAAGTAGCTTATTTATTTGGGTCGGATTAATTTTGTTATGTTTAAATACTTCACTACCCAGGCGTAAAGGGTAGCGTTTATTGAATTTACGTAAAAGAACACCAGTTGGTCCCACATGAATGATTGCTAAACGAATAGCATTTGAACCAGCATCAATGGCTGCAACTGTTTGCATGAATGTAACTTTGCCAAAGTAAATGGGGGGAGGTCAAAAATCTTAAAGAAAATGAAAAATATACTAGGGACACCCCTTATTAGGCGCTCTTAACTTCAGACTTTTTGTTTTCGAAAAATAGCTCGGGTTTACCCCTACCGTTAATAACATCAGCGGTAATGTGGCAACGACGAATACCATCAAGAAATGGTGCCTCATACATAATATCAAGCATTGCATTTTCTAGAATACTGCGTAAACCACGAGCTCCAGCATTAGTTTTAATGGCTTGACTAGCAATGCATTTTATCGCTTCGGAAGAGAAAGTGAGTTCAACTCGTTCAAGAGCAAAGAGTTTTTGATATTGTCTTACCAAAGCATTTTTCGGCTCAGTGAGGATGCTTTCAAGATCTCGTTGGCTAAGGTCGTCCATAGTGGCTAATACGGGCAGACGGCCGACAAATTCAGGTATTAGACCAAATTTAGTAAGATCTTGCGGTTCGAGATCACGCAATAATTCACCAACACAACGATCCTCTGATTTATGAATTTCTGCACCAAAGCCAAGTCCTTGACGACCAACTCGGCGCTGTACGAGTTGCTCAATACCAGTAAAACTACCACCACAAATAAATAGTACGTTGGTAGTATCTACTTGGCTAATTTCTGATTGACCATATTTCTTGGCACCTTTAGCAGGTACATTAGCTTTTGAACCTTCAATAATTTTTAGCAAAGCTTGTTGTACGCCTTCACCTGATACGTCTCTTGTTGTGGCAGGTGAATCGCCACCTTTACGAGCAATTTTATCAATTTCATCAATATAAATAATGCCACGTTGACAACGTTCAATGTCATTGTCAGCAGCAATTAAAAGATTGGCAACAATGTTTTCAACGTCTTCGCCGACATATCCAGCTTCAGTAAGAGTAGTGGCGTCAGCAATAGCAAATGGTACATCAAGCATGCGCGCCAATGTTTGAGCAAGCAAGGTTTTGCCAGTACCAGTTGGTCCAGCCAGTAAAACATTTGATTTATATAGCTCTACATTATGATGATCGTTATCATGATCTACAGATTTAGTTTCAACCGAAAGAGAATTTGAATCATTAGGATTGAGGCTATTGATACGCTTGTAGTGATTATAAACTGCGACAGCCAATATTTTTTTAGCTCGAGTTTGCCCAATAACATATTGATCAAGAAATGCGACAATTTCTTGAGGAGTGAATAGTTTTTTCGGCTTGTGTTCGGCTTGTTCGCGTTCAGCCTCTTCGTCAATTATATCAGTACATAGACGAATACATTCATCACAAATATAGACAGTTGGTCCAGCAATGAGTTTACGTACTTCTCGCTGACTTTTGCCGCAAAATGAGCAGGTTAACTGCCCACCTTGAAATTCTTTGCGTGCCAACGACTCCTCCTATTGCAACAGCGTACTCTTATTAGAAATCCTACCAGAGCACGTCTTTTTCAACCAAGAATTTCGATCAATAAAAGCCTAAAAAAACTCCATATTATATCTACTCCCCAGGAATTATCCTGGTTTTATTTACATTTTAACTATGTTACCCGGCATGATCTAAAGTACGGTATTAAATATGCCTACATGATATAACTAGCAAATTTTAACAGAGTAGCAAGTAAACAAATGTATAGTTAAGATATATCTGTAGCTATTATGCTCATAAACCTTGACAGTATGGCAACTTTTCTTTAAACAAGCGGACCTCCCGCGCCTGCGGAATATTTTTAAATAGGAGGCGTATCATGTACGCAGTAGTACGCACAGGCGGCAAGCAGCAGCGTGTTGAACCTGGTGAGCGTTTAAAAGTTGAAAAGCTTGATGGTGAAGTTGGCGCCGAAATTTCACTTAATGAAGTTTTATTTATTGGTGGCGAGGGTGAGCCAAAGATCGGACAACCTGTATTAACAGATGCAAAGGTTACCGCAAAAATCCTCAGCCATGGTCGTGGTGAAAAAATTCGCGTATTTAAAAGACGCAAACGCAAAGGTTTTCACAAAACCATTGGCCATCGACAAGAATATACTGAGTTAGAAATTCTTGGTATTGCAGAATAAATTATAAAATCATTTAACGTGTAGGTTTCTGTTATGGCACATAAAAAAGGTCAAGGATCATCACGTAACGGACGCGATTCAAATCCTAAGTATCGTGGGGTCAAAGTTGCTGACGGTTCGCCGGTTCAGGGTGGCAACATATTAGTACGTCAAGTTGGCACCAAGATCCATGCCGGTCGTTTTGTGGGACAAGGTAGAGATTATACCCTCTATGCTCGCACGGCAGGTGTTGTGCGTTACGAAAGCCACAAAAACCGAACAATAGCAGTTGTTTATCCTCAAAACACCGCTTTTAGCCTAAATTAAGCGGCAACTCATTGATTAGTTGAAGTGTCGTGCGTGGCTATAAATTTGTCGATGAAGCGGTAATTCACGTACGCTCAGGTCATGGTGGCGCGGGTTGTGTCTCTTTTCGCCGCGAGAAATTTATACCATATGGTGGCCCAGATGGTGGTGATGGCGGTAAAGGTGGCGATGTAATTGCCCTTGCCGATCCTCAGTTATCTACCTTACTTGATTTTAAGTTTATTCCCCGACAATTTGCCAAAAATGGTTTGCCTGGTGAAGGTGGTCGCCGTAGCGGTAAAGATGGCACTGATCGTATCGTTAAAGTGCCTGTGGGTACAGTTATCTACAATAATGACAGTGGCGATGTAATTGCTGATCTTAATCAACCACAAATGCAAGTAATTATTGCAAAAGGCGGCAGGGGAGGCTTAGGTAACGAACATTTTAAAAACTCGGTACGTCAGGCACCTCGATTTGCTCAACCAGGCGAAGAAGGATGTGAGTTATTTGCGCGCTTAGAGCTTAAACTATTAGCTGATGTTGGGCTCGTTGGTTTTCCAAATGTTGGCAAATCATCATTGATAAGCCGTATTTCAGCCGCTCGTCCAAAAATTGCTGATTATCCGTTTACTACCTTAACTCCTAATTTAGGCGTGGTGCGCTTTGGCGATATGCAACATTTTGTGGTTGCTGATGTTCCTGGATTGATCGTCAATGCTCATGCTGGGGCAGGTTTAGGTTCGCGTTTTTTACGTCATGTCGAACGAGTCCGTAGAATTGTGCATATGATAACAGTGCGCCCAGATGAAGAAGGACGAGACCCGATAAAAGATTTTGAAGCTATTGAGAAAGAATTAACGTTACATGATGCGACTTTAGCTAAAACTCCACGTATATTAGTGCTAAACCAAAATGATCTTGATTATGTGCGTCAAGCACAGTCTAGAGTTAAAATTTATGCCGAACAGCATAAAATACCTTTTTTCTCCATCTCTGCGGCTACTGGTGAGGGTATAAAAGAGTTAATTGAGTATTTAGGATCCATAATAACAAGTGAGCGAGCACAGCTTTAATAATCCCATTTTCGGTGTTTACCTGGTATAACCATATTTATTATATTGGTTTGTTTCCATTATTTAGCTACTTATCGTTTTATAAATTAAGTATCACGAAATAATAGTTAAAAGTCATGGCGTTTTGAACCAAGTGTTTGGTGAAAGACTACATGAGATGGCAAGCGCGATTATACATTTTGGCCGATCGCTAATACGCATTTATTCTTTACTGCGTTTTAGTTCTTATAAATCTATTTATTTTCAATATCATATCGTTATTATTTTTGTTTTTTGTTGCCTAATTTCCCATAAAGTTTTGGCGTTTAATAAGAGAGTGCTGCGTGTTGGGATTTATCAAAATAGCCCAAAAGTCTCATGGAATGCTTCAAAAAAGGCAGAAGGTATTTTTGTCGATATTATTGAAGCAATAGCAGCAGAAGAAGATTGGATGCTTAAATATGTATTAGGTTCATGGCAAGAGGGATTAGACCGTCTAGCCAACGGTGAACTTGATTTGATGACCGATATCGCTTTTACTGCTGATCGTGATCGATTGTATGATTTTCATCGCGAACCAGTACTAACAAGTTGGAATCAAATTTATATTCGTCATGATGCCAATATTCGTTCACTACTAGATTTACATCATCGACGAGTCGCTTTTTTAAAAGGGTCGATTCAACAAGAACAATTTCGTGGCATGGTTTCGGGTTTTGGTTTGTCGGTGGATCTTGTTCCTATGCATGATTTTGAACATGCTTTTCGTGTGGTAGCTAATGGTCAAGCTGATGCGGTAGTGACAAATCGTTATTATGGTGCTCTTCATGCTAGAGATTTTGGTCTAGTGGATACCGAAATTATTTTTAGTCCTACACAGCTTTATTTTGCTACATCTAAAGCAAAAAATTCTGAAATATTAAATGCTATTGATCGCCATTTAAAATATTTCAAAAAAGACCCGACTTCGGTTTACTTCAGATCACTTAGACATTGGACCACTAATGAGACTCCACCAATATTACCTTTTTGGTTATATTGGGTAGGTTTAGCTATAGCGTTTTTATTATTGGTAACACTATTATGGATCAGCACCTTAAGAAGTACAGCAGTGCGTTTGCGTAAAAGTGATCAACAGCAACGTCGATTATTAGTTGAGCTTGCACAAGCCAAAGAAGCTGCCGAGGCTGCTGACCGCATGAAGTCAGCCTTTTTAGCGACTATGTCACACGAATTGCGAACACCGCTAAATTCAATTATCGGCTTCACTGGCATACTTCTACAACAACTAGTCGGACCATTAAATGACGAACAAACAAAACAGATGGGAATGGTAAATAAAAGTGCCGAGCATCTTCTTGCATTGATTACCGATATTCTTGATTTATCAAAGATTGAAGCTGGGCAACTGCAAATTTTTCAAGCACCTTTTGATCTTGATATATTAATAAAGCGGGTAATAGCTACTGTAACACCGCAAGCAGATAAAAAGAATCTAACAATTACAACAAATATATCTTTAACTCAGTCTTTAATTAATAGTGATGAGCGACGTGTTGAACAGGTTTTGCTTAATTTACTTTCTAACGCCATTAAATTTACTGAGCGTGGTAATATACATATTACCGCGTCAGCTTATAAGTCGCAGATAAATCTGATGGTATCGGATACTGGCCTTGGCATTAAAGAAGAAGAAATAAATAAACTGTTTAAGCCATTTTTACAGTTAGATTTAGGTATCAATAAACGACATCAAGGTACAGGTTTAGGATTATCAATTTGTAAGCGTCTCGTTCATTTGCTTGGTGGTGATATTTGGGTGAAAAGTGAGTGGGGGAAAGGCAGTACTTTTGGTTTTTCTCTTCCGGCAATGTCGTAGGAGATACAATGAATACCACAGTTCTTTATATAGAAGATAACGAACAGAATTATTATTTGGTAAATTTTATCTTAACCGCTAATGGCTATCAGGTTAATTGGGCAAAAGATGGGCAGAGTGGAATTTTAGCCGCACTCAAATTAAAACCGAATTTGATTTTACTTGATATTCAATTACCAATAATGGATGGCTATGAAGTAGCGCATCAACTATGTACTTATGATGAGTTAAAAAATACCCCAATAGTAGCGCTTACTTCTTATGCGATGCCGGGTGATCGTGAACGCGCCCTGCAGAATGGTTGCATTGGCTATATAGAGAAGCCCATAAACCCAAGCATATTTGTTAATCAAATTGAAAGTTATTTGCTTAACGAAGAAGGTACTATTGGAGGGTCATCCAAATGACGAAGATATTAGTCGTTGATGATATTAGTGAAAATCGTAGCCTTTTGTTTTCGTTATTTGAAGGGCATGGCTTTAAAGTGACCGTAGCCGGTGATGGTGTTGAAGCGCTGTCGTTAGCTTATAATAACCCACCAGATTTGATTATTACTGATATTCTCATGCCGAAAATGGATGGATTTGAGCTTTGTCGAAAATGGAAAAGTGATAAGGTATTATATAATATTCCATTTATTATATACACAGCTACCTATACTGATCCTAAAGATGAACAACTTGCCTTAAATCTTGGAGCAGATTACTTTATAATTAAACCGAAAAAAGTCGAAAAATTATTACAAGTGGTGCATGATGCACTTAATCAGGATTCAAGTAAAACCAAGGATATGCGGCAACCATCTAGTGACAATATGGCTGATCTGTTGCGTCAATATAACGATGCATTAATTAGAAAATTAGAAAGTAAGATCCAACAACTCGAATCAGAAATTGACAGACGCCAAAAAGCTGAAAGCGAGTTAAGACGCACTACCATACTACTCGATTCGATAATAGAAAACATACCGGATCTTGTATATCTTAAAGATGCACAAGATTTGTGTTATATAAAATGTAATAAAGCTAGCGCCGAACTATTAGGATTTGATAGTTCGGCGCTTCAAGGCAAAAATGATTTTGATTTGTTTTCACCTGAGCAGGCTAAGGTTATTGTTCAAAATGACCGCGAAATTTTAAATTCGCATTGTAATATTGATGTTTCAGAAAATTCTTTTCAAACAGAAATGAAAGGTGAAAGAATTTTTCGTACCAAAAAGGTACCAATTTTTAATAGTAATAGCGAGCCAGAATATCTTTTAGGTATTGCAGAGGATATAACTGAATTTAAAAAAATATCTACTGAGCGTGAGAAATTACAAAAGCAATTATTAGTCTCGCAACGACTTGAATCAATTGGTCGTCTTGCTGGTGGTGTGGCGCATGACTTTAATAATTTTTTGTCCGTGATTTTATGCTATGCAGATAGCGCTTTAGCAAAACTTACAGATAATGATTCACTAAAAACGGATATAGATGAAATTAAGCAAGCCGGTCTAAAATCAGCAGTTTTGACTCGGCAACTCTTAACCTTTAGTTGTAAGCAACTTCTTGATCCTCAAGTAAAAAATCTAAATAGTATAATATTAGGAATAGAAAATATGCTTCGTCGTCTATTGAGGGAAGATATAATCGTTGATATTAAACTGGCTCAAGATATTGGCAACATTAAGGCAGATGTCGGACAGATCGAACAAGTTATTTTGAATCTTATAATCAATGCTCGTGACGCCATGCCGCATGGTGGTAAGCTAACAATAGAAACAGCTAACTTTAATATTGATGAGAGTCTTGCACAACAATTTATCTCTTTACGTCCAGGTGCTTTTGTATTGCTTTCAGTTAAAGATTCAGGTTGTGGAATGGATTCACTAACGCAAGAGCATATCTTTGAACCCTTTTATACTACTAAACAACACGGCAAAGGTACAGGTTTAGGTCTATCTCAGGTTTATGGAATCATCAAACAAAGCGGTGGTAGTATCCAGGTTTGCAGTGAACAAAACAAAGGTACTGATTTCAAAATATACTTACCGAGCGTATCTCATAATGCAACCGAATTTGTTAGCAAATCTGAACCAGTAATTAAAACTGGAAATGAGATGGTGCTTTTAGTTGAGGATGAAGAGACCGTACGTAAAATTACTGAACATATTTTACAAAACGCCGGATATCGAGTTAAAGCTGCCAAAAACGGAGATGAAGCATTACTTGTTTGTCAACAGGTAGAAGGTAACATAGATTTATTGCTAACAGATGTAGTTATGCCGCAAATAAGTGGACGTCATTTGGCCGAACAGATTGGAAGACTTTATCCTAGTTTGCGGACATTATTTATGTCTGGCTATAATGATAGCAGTATTATACCAAATAATTTACTTAAACCAGGTACTCATTTTATAACTAAACCTTTTACTGCAGTCGATCTTATCAGAGAGGTCCGTGATACTTTAGATTCTCATATGAAATCGCCTAACTCATAAATGAAAGGTGGTATGCTTAAAATTAAAAAATAATAAAAAGATGAAATTTTTAACTAATGAGTAGTGTTGAAAATATTAGATATTGAAATTAGTTTTGCTTTAGTTTTTATTTTATCAGATTGATTTTTGATTGGTGAATAAGCAATTAACAAGTCATGTCTAAAATTTATGCTGTTATTTTTTCATTTGTCGCTGTTAGTATATTACTATCATCCCATTATTACATTTGGGCGCGACTAGTACGTGATACTAATCTACCACAGCCTGTTCGTTTATTAGCTAATCTAACTATTATAACCTTAGGTGTTACTATCCCTGTTGGTTTCATATTACCCCATATAGGATTAGGTTTTACTAAACCGCTTATTTGGGCAAGCTATGTATGGTTAGGGATAACGTTTCTATTAGTGGTATTTTTAATCGATTTCGAGTTTATACATTTATTATTAAAATTAATTAAATCTATAGCTTATTTATTTAATAATAAGACAGTTTTGTCGTCTGTAGAGAAGTTACAATCAAAAATAGTGCCGCGTGTTGTGGCAATAATTTCATTAAGTCTTACTTTTGGACTCTGTTTTATAGGTATGAACAATGCTTTAAAAATTCCGAAAATCGAACACCAACAAATAAAAATCTCTAGGTTACCAATAAGTTTATCAGGCATGCGTATAGTACAAATTAGCGATCTGCATATCGGCAATTTAGTTAGCCGTTCATGGCTTGAACAAGTGGTAGTTGAAGTCAACTCATTATCTCCTGATGTAATTGTTATTACAGGTGATTTTGTAGATGGTTCAGTATCAGCTTTACAAAACGAAATTGCGCCTTTGGCAAAGCTTAAATCACGTTTAGGCGTATATGCGGTAACCGGCAACCATGAATATTATTCTGGTGTTGATACGTGGTTAGAACATTTGAGTAAGCTTGGCGTTAAAATGTTGCGAAACGAGCGAGTTACTTTAACTATGAATGGCGCAGAAATTGAATTGGCGGGTATTGACGATGCAGAAGCGGCACGTTTTGGTGATGAGCATGGGCCAGATCTTGATCAAGCTTTATTGGGGTATGACCACAAAAATCCCATTATATTATTAGCTCACCAACCTAAAGTTATTTCACAGGCAGCAGCGGCTGGTGTGGATCTGGTATTATCTGGCCATACTCATGGTGGGCAAATTTGGCCTTGGAGTTATATTGTAGCTTTAAGCCAACCAGTTCTTGCAGGTTGGCAGATGCAAGACAAGACCCAGATTTATGTAAGTCGTGGCACTGGATTTTGGGGACCGCCTATACGAATTAATGCGCCTTCTGAAATTACAGAAATTGAATTGATTAGAATTGATTAGGGATACTCCCTAATCAGTAAATAATTAATTAAAGATTTGCAGCAATTGCCTGCGCTAATTTAGCACCTTCGTTAGCATCCAAACTTGTGATCGGCCAACCAATGCCGAGGCCCTGTTTTTCGTTTGGGCGCGGAATAATATGAAAATGAACATGCATAACAGCTTGATGTGCAAGTGCTCCGTTATTTTGTAATACGTTATATGCCGATGTACCTGTAGCCTTCATGACTGCACGACAGATACGGGGAAGAACTCTACCTAAAGATTCTGCAGCAGCATCTGATAATGCATCAAGTGTTTCTGCGGGCTCTTTAGGGATTACCAAAGTATGCCCAGCAGAAAGTGGAGCAACATCAAGAAAGGCTAATACGTGATCATCTTCATAAATTTTATAACAGGGTATTTCGCCAGCGATAATACGTTTGAAAATTGTATCTGCCATAGAAAACTCACTTTCTTAAAAAAAATTTAAGCTATGCAGTGTCTATTATTATTGTGCAAGATTATCTTGCATCATTATTACCAAATAAACGCGTATACTCTTTATTAAATGTGGCACGCAAATCTATAGCTTCACTACGTGCTAGATATGGTTCTATAAGTTCTGGTGGCATGACAATCGTTACGTCTCGCAGAATTTCCATAGCTCGGGTAGCTTCCTGGGCACCGCGTTGAACACCTTGATGTATGTTTGCCAAAGCAGCTCGCAACTCGATTTCAAGTGGTTTTAATCCACTACGAGCCGCCAAGGCGATCGCTGCACATAATTGGGTATGAGCACGAGAGCGTTCGCCTTGTTCGAGCGTAGTTAAGCCTCTTAGTCCTTGCAACCAAGCAGAGTAATCGCGTCGCTTTGATTCTTCAATTTCTTGCGTGAGTCTATCAGTAATCATAGTTGCGAATCTGGTTGCTGCAATACTTAAACAACTTCGTCCTGCATATACCAGAGGCCGTACACGTTGTCCGGGATCTTCAATAGCTTTAACCAGTTCTAATATTAACGAAGTAATATTTTGCGCTGGTTCACGATTTCCACAGCACAATGCGAGCCATGCATTAATGGCATTTATTTCTGCATTCAATAAGCGATCTTCAAGGCTGCGGCTAATCGATTGCGTATGATTAAGAAATGCCTGAGCAGCCTGATAATTGCCTACTTCAGTATATGAATAAACTAATTCGAGGGCGCTGTAAGCGCTGCCACGCGAATCACCTACTTCGTTGGCAACATCAACTGCAGCATGTAAAGCAATAAATGCGGGTTTAAATTCACCTAAACGTGCTCGTACACTACCTATATCTCTTAGACCGGCGATTTGTTCTGCTCGAGCACCAAGACTACGAGCTAGTTCTAAAGAATAGGTGTAATGTTCAATGGCTCGATCTAAAAAACCTTGACGTATTTGTATATTACCTAACTGACGATATAACTGCGCTTCACGTAATTTATCTTTACTTATGCGTGCGTTACGCCGACCTCGCATTAATACATGACGAGCTGTCTCAAAGCGACCACTTCGGATTAGGCCACGTCCTAAGACTACGCTGGCGTCAGCAATACTAACTGAATCACCCAAACGACGAGCACGTTGCAGGGCACGTCGTGCATAACGTACAGCTGAAATTAACTCGCCACGACCTTGAGTAAGGCGAGCTAATTCAAGTAATACTTCAATAGCAGCAGCTTCATTATCCTTACCATCGAGTAATTCTAAAGCACCGCATAAAACTTTTTCGCCATGACGTGAATCACCACGAGCTGCAGCAATACGCGCGGTTAAACGATCAGTCGCGGCTAATAGTATTGGTTCAATTTGTGCTTCAGCTTCTAAAAATAATTTTGCTTTTTCTACTAAAGTTTGTGCTTCTTTTACCATACCCTTTAAGAGTTTGACCCCACCAAGACCAAGAGCTGCTAAAATGGTGAGTTGTGAATTTTCGTTGCAATCGTTGGTTTCCATTGCTTCGTTAAACCAAGACGAAGCATGTTCAAGTTCACCTGTGCGTTCATAAAGTTTACCAAGTCGTAGCGCTATTTGAGTTGCTTGGTTTTCAGTTTTGTCTGATATGCATGTGTAGGCTCGCAAATAATAGCTTATAGCGCGACGATCCGCGCAAAGGCTGGCAGCCTGTTCAGCAGTTTCTTTGGCTATTGCAATAGCTCGAGCGTCATTACTGCCACGTAAAATATGTTCAATCTCTTCTTCGCTGCGAATTGTGCCAACTCGTATTGCGGCAAAAAGTTCTGCGGCATTGTCATGTAATTGACGACGGTGCGATAGGGGTATGTTTTGGTAGATTAAAGTTTGAGTAGTGCGTGAGCTAAATTTATAATTTGACTCAGCAGTAGTCCCAGAAAAATCTAGTAGTTCAGTACCTGCAAGTTTCGCTAGAGTAGAATTTACTAACTCATACTGTAAATTAGTGATAGTAGCAATTCGATTAGCATCAAGGTTGGTGTTTAAAACTGCCGCTGCCCATAAAACATTACGTGCAATGGTTGAAAGTTCGCCTGTACGTTGTAAGACAAAATTATAATCCGCATGGCGAACAGGTCGATAACGTCCGCCAACAAATACCCACCGGTTTCCTCGAAGTTGTATGGTTCGATCAACTATCATACGTGCTAAAGTTTTTTCAACTAAGCTTGGCATTCCTTGGCTATCACGAACAAGTCTATCTAATGCTGGAGCAGGTAGTTGTAATCCATGCAGACGATGTGCTGTTAATCTTGCTACTTCAATAGTAGATAACTGACGTAAACGTATTAGATTGGCATTTGAGCCAAATAGGGTGGTACTTGAAGGTACAGTTTCTGAAGGTTCACAAGCGGCAATAACCAATAAAGGCAATTTATGAGAAGCCCTGCCGAAAGCTAAAAGTACTTCAATCACTACCGGATCAGCTTTTTGCAAATCATCTAATAGTATTGCGGTTGGAGATTGTCCTAAAGCTTTGGCTAAAAATATTCCGATTCGCGATGAAACCTCTGCCAAAACCTCAGAACGTTCGATTGTCAAATCTGTATTATTTGTTACAAGATTAAGTTCAGGTGGATGAGGATATTCAGGGCACAATACATGTACGGCATGCATCATTTGTTTAATGGGGCTTTGTGCCTCATTAGTCACAGACCATTTGAATACTCTTAATCCAATAAGATTAAACAGCATTGACAATTCACGAAGCAGAGGAGACTTGCCAACACCTACAGGGGCTTCAAGACACCAGAGACTACCGCGTGACTTGCGTCGCGCTGCTAAAGCGGCTCGGCGTAAACGTTGTCGTATATTATGGCGATGTGAAGCTGCTCCAACTCGCATCATTCTTTCAGTAATTGAACGAGGTGGTCCACGACGTAATTCGATATCAGCAATGCGTGCTAAAGCGCGCGCTGCTTCTTCAGCATCACTATATCGCATTTTTGGATCTGGATTTAATAGTTTTATTATAAATGCCGAAAAGCTTTCTGGAATAAGTGGATTAATACGATTAGGTGCTGTTGGTAAAACGGTTAGCCGTTTAGCGACATCGTGTAAGGTGCGAGCAGATTCCTCTGGTAATAATAATTCATATAATAGGGCGCCGAGTGAATATAGATCGGCTCTGCCGTCAATAGCGTCACCGCGTGCTACTTCAGGTGCTATATAGGGCAGTGTACCAGCAGCTAGAGTGCGCGACCCAACCTTGATTGCTAAACCCAAATCAATCAAACGTACTAATGGGGTTGGGCTAACGCCTAAGATTAATAAATTTTTTGGTTTAAGATCACGATGCACCAAACCACGAGCATGCAATACACTCACAGCTTCAAGTGCTTGCAATGCAATAGCAGCCAATAAATCAGGACTGGCGCGACCAACTAATTCGCCTAAATGAGTGCCTGCTACATAATCCATCGTATAATATGGTTGACCATCAACCGTGATACCAAAATCGTATGCAGATACAATATTGGGGTGACGTAATTCACAAAGGCGAAAATATTCTCGGCGAAAGTCTCGTAGGCGACCACGTTCAGTGGCAAGTTTTAAAGCACGCACTACTTCATGAACACGATCTCGCACTAAATACACGCAAGTGTCTGTACCACGACCAAGCTCGCTTATTACTTCAAAGCGCGGATCTGAAAAATTCGTCATTAGTAAGCGAGAACAGGCTTAATTACTAAAAGGTTTTAGTAAACAGCTTTTAAATGCGCCTTATGATAGCCAAGAGTTTCTGCTTTAGCCGCTAAATTTTTAGCTTGCTTGTACATTGATGACAGTAAAAAGATCTACGTCAACCAACCCGCAGTTAGTTAACTTTAATGAAGGAATTACAGGTAAACTTAAAAAAGCAAGCTGTAAGAAAGGTTCAGGTAATATACAACCAATATGGCGTGCTGCTTTTTTTAATGTCTCAATAGTTTTAGCAAGCTCATCTGGAGATGAATCTGACATTAAACCACCATATGGCAAATTAAGTTGAGCTATAATTGTTTGATTTTGTGCGACTGAAAAACCGCCACCGGAATTAATTATACCAGCTAATGCAATACACATGTCGTTAGTGTTATCACCAACAACAATTAGATTATGACTGTCATGGCCCACGCTTGAAGCGATAGCACCATTTAGTTCACCAAAGCCATAAACGTAGGCATTGGCAGGTTTTTGTTGATGTCCATAGCGTTCTAATACAGCTAAGCGACAAACACCTTTCGCATTGTGTTGGCTAACGGTTCTGCCAGTTATTATTTTTCCGGGTTCGACAGTAATTACATGTACAGTGCCAGACACCCCTTCTAACTCACACGCTTGGGGAACCGTAGCCTTAACAGTATGCATTAGCTCTTGTGCGTCTAGCTCTTGTGCGTCTAAGTGATATGAACCAGAAGAGAAAGTTGTAATATCAACACCTACTTTAAACACTCTATTAATTTGGCAAGTGGCAACATCATCAAGCATGACTAAATCAGCTTTATATCCAGGGGCTATAGCACCAACGCGATTAAAGCCCTGATGCAAACCATAGTGTCGTGCCACATTGTATGACGCAGAGCGATAAACTAGTTCAGGTGCGGTGCGATACTCGATTGATTTGGCCAATGCTGTGCGCAGCACATGATCGAGATGGCCTTCATGGGCAATATCATATGGATTGCGATCATCAGTGCAGAAACCAATACTGGCGCACGTTGTATGTGTTAATAGTGGTACAAGGGCATGAGCATCTTTGGCAACGCTGCCTTCACGGATCCATACTGCCATACCTTTTTGAATTTTTTCTTTTGCTTCATTTATATTTGATGATTCGTGACAACTAGTTATACCTGCAGCAGCATATGCTGATAATGATTTACCGCAAAGTAGTGGCGCATGCCCATCAATTGGTTTATTTGCAAAGACTAATAGTTTTTCGATTACTTCGTTACTAGCGTTAAGCACCCCTGGGTAATTCATCATTTCAGCAAGACCAAGGGCACGAGGATGCTCAGCTAATTGTGCTAAAGTGTCTGCATTAATATCGCCACCACCATTAGTTTCAAGATGAGTTGCCGGAACACATGAACTAAGCATTACCCACAGATCGATGGGTGAATGTGTAGCGGCATCAAGAAAATATTTTATGCCGTGAGTGCCAACCACATTTGCAATTTCATGCGGGTCACAAATTGCTGTAGTAGTACCTCGTTTTACTACAGCGTTAGCAAAGATGGACGGCAGCATCATGGAACTTTCAATGTGAGTATGCGCATCAATAAAGCCCGGTACTAAAGTGCACCCTTTGCCATTAATGGTTTGTTTTGCTGCTTGACCTTCAAAGCCAACGATAACGCCATTATCTATACTGACCGAGCCAGTGATAAAACGTGAAGAAAATACATCTAACCATCTAACATTATCGATGCGCAGGTCACATTCACGTGTGCCTAAAGCGGCATCGAGACGACGTTGTAGGTTTTCACGATTTGGGCTTTTTATATTCATGGCTTTGGGCTTGCTGAAATGAAAATTTTAATTTGGTTCAATCCTGGTTAAAAAATTTAATTTGTCGAAGTCTTTATCGAATGAGTAGATTTCTGGTTCTTTGCAATTTTCTAATAAAGCTGCCAAGTAGCAGTCGGTCAGGTCAATATTTCTTGCTGACCAATATTCAATTGATTTTTTTAAAACAGATTTTCCCTGGATATTTATGGTTTTCAAGTCAAGTATGATACTAATCGCTTTATATATTTCTATACGTGAAATCTTATAAATACGATTTAAAACATAAATCACTTCGAACAATACAGGTAAGGTCAATTCGACATGCTCTTGTCCTGATTGAAGCCTAGCAAACAGAGTTCTACATCCTTTGGTTTGTTTTTTATCATCATTGGCTAAATAGCGAATAATTATATTGGCATCGATTAGCTTCATTTTTTCCAGCTTTCCAAATAACCCTCAGCTATGGCGTCTTCAATATCCTGTTTTGATGGTTTGGACTTCGATGCGAAAATTCCAGCTAACTCCATAACATTTTTTGTTTTTACAGGAACTATTTTTATGTAATTACCACAATCAACTACATCAACATCGGAATGTGCGTGAATACCAAACTTACGTCGTAGAGTTGCTGGGATAACAATCTGCCCTTTATCAAAAACTTTGCTTAGCATGATGTTCTCCATAGTTATATTTAATTAATTATGTATAACTTATTTATATTTGTCAAACTACATGTTGTAGAATAACCATAAATACTTGACAATTCAATCATCCGTTTCTAGATGGCCATAATTCCTTAAGTTAACAATAACAGTTTTAGTTTTTGAGTATGTAAGCAGGGTCGTTAATGGATAAGAGTGATGTCTATATGGCACACTCCACAAAGGTTTTGTGGCTCTGACAAACGACAAAATAGAGGCTATTCGTGAGCGGGCAGATATTGTCCAAATCATAGGGGCCTATATTTCTCTTAAGAAACAAGGCCAACGTTTTGTCGGTCTTTGTCCATTTCACCAAGAAAAAACTCCTTCGTTCTCAGTTTCGCAAGATAAAGGTTTGTTTTATTGTTTTGGTTGTCATGCAGGTGGGGATGTTTTTGCCTTTATAATGAAGCGCGAAGGTTTAGATTTTTTTACCGCAGCGCGCAAACTTGGTTCGCAAGTAGGAATAGAACTTGAGCCAGAATCTGAAGCTAAGACCAAAGCTCGTAAAATAGAAGAAAGTTTAGTGCAGGCAAATATATATGCCTTAGCTTTTTTTCAGCATAAGTTATGGGAGGCTAATGGAGAGCAAGCGCGTAAATATTTATTAGATAGGGGGATGGTGCAATTGTTGATGCGTGAGTGGCGTTTGGGATTTGGTGGTGATTCTCGTGATTTTTTTAACTATATGGATAGCAAGCAAGTACCCAGAAAATTATTAAATAAAACCGGGCTGTTAAGTGAAGATGAGCAAAGATTGTTATTCGAAGGACGGGTAGTTTTTCCGGTATATGATACTCTAGGCAGATTGTGTGGTTTTGGTGGTCGCCGAATTGTTGAGAACAATTCACCAAAGTATCTTAACACGAAAGAGAGCCCGGTTTTTATTAAACGACGTTTACTATTTGGTTGGGATCATGCTGAGAATATTATCCGCCAAAAGAGTCGGGTGGTGGTTGTAGAAGGCTATATGGATGTAATTGCCTCCCATGCTGCCGGAATTACCCATACAGTTGCGGCATTAGGTACGGCGTTTACCCAGGATCACGCAAGACAATGTGCACGCTTAGCAAAAGAAGCAATATTGTTGTTTGATGGTGATGCACCTGGAAGGGCAGCGTCGTTTAAAGCGGCCGAGCAATTATTAAGAGCAAAATTAGTAACCAAAATCGCGGTGTTGCCGGTAGGTTTAGATCCAGATACTTATTGGCGAAAAAATGGTGCTGATGCTTTAGCGCAATTAGTTGAGCAGGCAGAATCAGTTATTGAGTATTTTATGAATATTAGCTTTTCCGAGGCCCAAACTATTGAGGCTAAAGCTAATGCAGCTCGCGAAGTTTGGCCGCTAATTTTGTCTCTTGGCCAAGGACTTGAGCGGGATTTATATACTTCTCGTCTGTCTGAAAAAATGGGTATGCCGGTGCAACAATTAACTCGGCACATGCAAAAATTAACAATTTCACAAAGATTTTCTCAACCAAGGACGTTAGAAGAAACAAAACGTAATCAAAATCAACAAAAAACGTCTGAAAAACCAAGTGCACAGGTTGCACCAACTGCATCAATAGACAATAGAGAGTTAGCAATTTTACGGGAATTGGCACTTTATCCAGAGTTGCGGCCAAAACTAGGAACTCTAATTGAGTATGCTCAGGAGTCAATAACGCGTCGGATCCTCGAAGAATTGGCAACAACTGACGACGATCTGACGACAATATGTATGAGACATAGTAATGGCGATAAGCGCTTATTACGATTGGGCCGGGTACGACCGGCCATACGATCAAATGAAATGGCAAATGAAATGGCAAATGAAATGGCAAATGAAATGGCAAATGAAATGGCTGAAAGAGCAGCCAGGACATTTGATGATGTTTTAAGAAGAATGAAGGCTCGACACGTGGACGCAGCGCTACAAGACGTGCTACGCGAGCTTAGCGAAGTCGAGGCTAGAGGTGAGGACCCCAGTGAGATTATTCGCAGACAAAAAGATTTAAGTCGGCGAAAAAAAGCGCTCTTGCGCGATCGTAATCAACGATAGTGCAGGTAAGAATTGGTTTTCTTCAGGAGGAAGTAAGGCATGGCGCAAAAGCGGATAGGGTTGGGCAATAAGCAGGCTCGAAATGATAAAAAAGAAAAAATAGATGTTAAGACTAGTACTGATAATGAGACTGCACCCAATAATGATTATAGCGATGACTTTGCTGATGCCGGTGATTTATTTGCTTGTGGGCCTTCGAGTAAATCATCAAAAAATCTACAATCAGTAACAGAATCCAAAGAAATTAAGATTCTATTAGATAAAGGTAAAGATCAAGGCTTCGTTACTATGGATGAAGTTAACGATGCTCTTGATGATAACGTGTCTTTAGATCAAATCGATGAAATTTTTGAACTGTTCTCGAAAAGCGACATAGAAATTGTTGATAAAAAACAAGGTATTGCAGCGCGAACGAGTAGTGCCATTGCAAAATTAAAAAAACTTGGTGAAGAAGAAGATGCTGCGGGCAAATCTAGTGATCCCGTTCGTATGTATTTACGTAAAATGGGTTCAGTGCCTTTATTGACGCGTGAAGGTGAAGTTGAAATTGCTAAACGTATCGAAGAAGGTGAAAAAGAAGTTTTATCTGTAGTTATCTCGTCTGCCATTGCAATTTCTGAAATCATCGACCTTGGTGATAAACTGCGTAGCGGAAAAGTACGCTTACGCGATGTGGTTCGCGATATCGAAGAGCAAATAACTGATGAGTTGGATAATGAAGACGATACTATTGATGATTTAGAAGAGTTGGTAGATGAACAAGATGAGTCTAGTGAGCCAATAGAAGAAGAAATAGAATCAGCAGATGATTCGCGGGTACAACGAGTTTTAAACCAGATTGATAAAATTGCTAAACTCAACAAAGATGTTGAAAAATTATTTGCTCAGTTAGATGTGAAAAATATTACCGAAAAGCAAGCGCAAAAAATTAAGAACCATATTGATAATAACCGAGTGCAAATGGCTAGCGCTCTTGAAGAAGTGCGCATTCATAAAAAACAAATTGACCGTATCGTACTTAAACTCAAATCTTACATTCGCCGTGTCGAAAAAGCTGAAGCAGAGGTACATATAATTGAGCGACAGCTAAATCTCGATGTCAAAGAGTTGCGTAAAGTTTTACGTGAGGCCAGCGTTTCTATCAAAGAAGAGCGTCGTATTTGCAAAAAGTTTACGATTAGGGTCGAAGAGTTACACGATATCGATAGAATAGTTAAAAGTGCACAGCGAAAAATTCGTCGCATCGAAGAAGAAGCAGGTGTTTCTATCGATCGCTTACGTGAAACTTATACTGCAATTATTCATGGTGAACGCAAGGCTGAGCGCGCCAAAGATGAGCTTGTTGAAGCTAATTTACGCCTGGTAGTATCAATAGCGAAAAAATATACCAATCGTGGGCTGCAATTTCTTGATTTAATTCAAGAAGGCAATATCGGTTTAATGAAAGCCGTTGATAAATTTGAATATCGCAGAGGTTATAAATTTTCTACTTACGCTACTTGGTGGATACGACAAGCTATTACGCGCGCTATTGCTGATCAAGCACGCACGATTCGTATTCCAGTACATATGATTGAAACCATTAATAAACTTATTCGTACCTCGCGTTATTTGGTGCAAGAAATTGGTCGTGAGCCATCTCCTGAAGAAATAGCAGCAAAGATGGAATTGCCACTTGAAAAAGTACGTAAGGTTTTAAAAATAGCCAAAGAACCAATTTCGCTGGAAACGCCGATTGGCGAAGAAGAAGATTCACATTTAGGTGATTTTATTGAAGATAAAGGCGTCAGTTCACCTTCTGACAGTGTTATTAATGATAATCTTGCCGAGCAAACTCGCAAAGTCTTAGCAACGTTAACTCCCCGTGAAGAAAAAGTGCTACGTATGCGTTTTGGTATTGGTGAAAAGAGTGATCATACTCTTGAAGAGGTCGGGCAAGATTTTGAAGTTACACGTGAGCGTATACGCCAGATCGAAGCCAAAGCATTGCGTAAATTGCGACATCCATCACGATCAAAACGTTTACGTTCTTTTGTTGAGAATTAGGTGAGAATTAGAGACAGCCTCTAAAAAGACCTAAGGCAATTTAGATTTAATTTTAACTCTTTGCACTTTTACGCCATCAAGCTCTACGGTTGATATTATTTCTGCGCAGTTATTAATCTCTTGTTCAAAACGCCTTTGCCATTTTTTTGAACCATAGACATGATGCCATTGTGAACTGAGTATAACAACATGATTAACTGATGCAGGTAATTTACATATTTCATTGCCACGATTAAGCATTAAAGGTTTATTATTAATTCCGTAGTAGGTAAGAATAGGGCTGCCCCAAAATGGGCGAATTGAGACGTCATCCATAGGTTTAAGTAGATTTTTTGCAATTGCTATTGCTTCACGCCAATTTTCATGGCGACCGAAACGTTGTTCAAATGTAATTAAAGAGGCAATTAAGCTAAGAGTTAATATTGCAGCAACAACCAAACGTTTGTTTTTAGATAAGCGAAAAAAACCATATGCAGCTAACAGCCAGTAACCCGGAAGTAAAATTAAAAGATTACGCGGATTAGCAATAGGAATAATTATACTAATCAAGCTGGCAATTATTAGCGTGATAGCTAGTAACAAAGCTAGTGGATGAATGGTTCGTAAATAACTCCAGCATTTTAACTTGCTACTGCGAACGCTAACTAAATCGAATAGTTTTAATCCCAACAGAGCAACAGTTGTTAAAATGGCTGCCCAGCTAGATGCTTTTGGCCACAAATCATTACAAAAAACGAACACTGCCACATAGAGTATCATCATACCTAAAAAAGGCAGAATCCATTTATGCGAAAATACTTTATTTTTATTTAGGTGCTCAGCTATTAGACTTTGCTTAGAAGATGAATCGAGATTATCGCTGGTATTAAAAGATACTTTATTTTTAGGGGTATTTTGTTTAGAACCATAAATAACTAAAATTAACAATAATAACCCGACAATCATTTGAGTCGCAGTTACTGGTATCGCAGAGCTAGGTGCAAATAATTTAATAACTTGTTCTAGTTGTATATAGTGTATTGCAGTGATAGCACGTACGCCAAGTAGAAGTTGTCGCACATTGGTAATAAACAGAGGGCTAAGAGAACATAATAAGATAAAAGCGGTATCTTGTAATTTCTTTGCTGCATCATCTCTAAAATATGCAAAACGCAAAATTAAGTATGACGAAATAGCTAAAATAGTACCAAAATGATGAGTAGCAGCCAAAAGCCAGCATGCCGTTGCCCAGGAAAACATACGATATTTTGTTGGACCACGTAAAGCAAGAGATGTTGTGGTTAAACTAACAAGAGCAGAAAATACAATTAATAGACTGTAACCGCGGGCCCAGAAAGCAT
Organism: Deltaproteobacteria bacterium; assembly: GCA_016931625.1. Taxonomy (NCBI): domain Bacteria; kingdom Pseudomonadati; phylum Myxococcota; class Myxococcia; species Deltaproteobacteria bacterium. The sequence continues at coordinate 39,089 of JAFGEK010000070.1, forward strand.
AACGTATTACTACAGGCGATAAAACCACTCCTAACAAAGCAAAAAGTGTAACTTTATTACCAAACAAGAAACGCCCGTAAAGAAAAATTATGGTTCCCAGTGCAATTGTGGCAAATACCGAGAGTAGGCGAATAGACCATTCACTATAGGCGCCAAGTAACCTACTTGTGTAGACAATAGCATAGTAAAGAGGTGGCCAAGTATCATCGGCAATGGTTTTATAAGATTGTGAGAAATAAATAGTATATGCTTCGTCAAAAATAAGCGATAAATTTAATCTATATGAAAACCAAATATAAATAAAAACTATCGAAAAAATTGCGAGAAATAGCCATAATTTATTTTGTGAATTTTTCATGAAAATATTGGTCGTCAAGAGTCAAAAGTGTCAAACAGAGTCAAAAGTGTCAAACGATATAGATTACATAAATTAAATACAACTTGATATAAAAGTTGAGTCAAATGTGTCAAACGATATTAACTAATCACAACTTGATATAAAAGTTGTCTTCTAATTCTAGCAGTATCGTAATGACCTTCATTATTTGTTAATTTTCATTATATTTAGCAGCAACTA
>JAFGEK010000071.1 GCA_016931625.1 Deltaproteobacteria bacterium
CGACCCGTTTGACAATAACAGGTTTTCAAACACGCGGACATCTACCCGTGCTAATGAAGCGGACATCTATAAATACTTGTAACACAAAAAAGATATTTCAGGTTAATGCGTTGCATTGTGGTGTTTTTGTCTTTATTGCACAGATATGACCTTACTTTTTAGGCAAAATTTAATGATCTGATCCACATATAAAAGTCGATTGAATTTGCAATTTTTACAAATATAACGTTATTGCCGCGAAAGCGGTAATCAATAATATTTTATTAATATCAACCAGTTATATACTCTCACGTTCGTTTAGAGGACGGAAAATGGATGGTCGTTCGAATTTGCAAGTGGATCATTTTAGGAAGTCATTTTAGGAAGTGTCCCTAAATTAGCTCTAAATTAGCTAAATTTGCCTAATAAAGAAAGAAGGTAAAATTGTACAAAATACAAAAATTTTTCGGATATAATTTCAATAGTATTGTGAGGTAGAAGCATACATATATTGTGCTGAGGAGTTTGAAAGATGAGAGTAATAGTTGTTGTTTCAATTTTATTTACTACGTCATTTGTATACGCCGGCGAATGCGATACCCCACAACCAGATTGGCTTTTTTGTGAAGATTTCGAAGAGGTAAATCTTGACTGGGCAACTTGGTATGCACAGTCACCTTTTGATGAGTGCGTCGGTTGTAGTAATGGCCAAAATGATCCTGGACGACTTTATATAGAAAATAATTCAGATAATGCTTATGAAGGAGTCGGTTCTTTGTACATGCCTGCTGCCGCTAGGGCAGAGTATCAAGGTGCAGATCTTCGATATCATCATTGCAAAGGTAGCAAACGTCAAGGTTGTGAATTAATTGGTCATGACATTATGTACTACCGCGCTTGGATTCGTCTAGCGCCAGATCATCAATATGTACATCATTTTATGAGTATCGGGGGTACCAAACCAGATGATTACTGGGGAGGTTCTGGTACTGCAGGTTGTCGCCCTAATGCTACTACTAAAGCAGGAACCGCATTAGATTTTGATAATGATCACGGACTACATTTTTACACTTATTTTCCAGAGATGCATTGCGATGACCTTACTGTAGGTGGTGGCTATTGTGCGGATATGCAACCAGACTTATGTAATGAATGTGCTGCCAAAGGTTTTCCCTGCACTAACGGTTATGAGTGTTGTTGGGGTAACAATTTTCCTTCAAATAAGTCAGAGAGAACTACTCTACCTCGTGGCGAATGGGTATGCTTAGAAATGATGGTGAAATTAAATACTCCAAGTGAAAATGATGGCGAAATGAAATACTGGATGAATGATGAATTGCAATATCATAAAACTGGCATGCGCTGGCGTGATATCCCAGAATTGCAGCTAAATCGTGTGGCTCTGCAACATTATATTGAAAGAGGTGATGCAAACCAATCTAATCGCATATGGTGGGATAATGTTATTGCGAGTACTTCGAAAATTGGGTGTCTAAGTAGCAATACAAATGATAATTCTCAAACCAATGATTCGTCAACTACTACTGAAACAACAGATGAAACTACGGCACCTGTAAATTCAATAGACTCTCCAGAATCAAATAATAATGCGATTACTTCTAAGTCTGATAAAAAAACTTCAGTTGCTAGCGGATGTACAAGTTGTAATTTGCCGTTTTTAGCTATCTGGCTAAATTTATTAATCATGGTATTTTTAAGAAGACGATACTTGGACCAAATATTGAAGGTAACCGCGCCAAAATGAGGTTTGCGAACTTTTTACTACAAACCGGTAATGAACATTAATCAGTAAACATTTTACTGGTAATAGCAATATTGCGAATCGTATTTTGTTAGTAGTTCATTTAAAAATCACTTGTGATCGGGAAGTTGATGTGACTTTAACAAGTGGCTCATTCTACATAATTATCAGATCTCGGAGTATTAATGTGGTTCGTTGAATCTTATGTCTTATACAATTATGGGCGACGTCTAATTGTTCAAAATCGCCTTTTCATTGACCAAATACCGACAGGTTATAAACTCGTTTGGCACGTAAGTGAACAATGGGCCTTAAATTATCTGCAAAGCTTATCAAAAGATGTTGTAAATCTAGCTACTCTGCGTAGTCTAGCCTATCGTCATCATAGCGGCGCACCAGCATTAGCTACTAGCAATGCTGCAGTTATAGAATTCGTTGCACGCCTATGGTCACAAGGAGAACTATGCCTGTTTGCCGAACCAGAACCTCAGCTCCTTGCCATTAGTGATGAAAAAAAAGAAGTTGACCAACAAAACGAAACTGAGACCTCAAAACCCGACCATACCTTTTCACTCACCATAGTCGACCACGATAGCGCCGAAGCACTGGCCAATATCACCGTGCTGCTTAGGCTACCTGGTGATCAAGAAGCGGGTGAAAAAACCACGGATAGTGAAGGCAACATACAAGTTAATGGTCTTGCAAAGGGGCACGCTGAACTTTTTTTGGGATCACCCCGGTGGCAATATTGTTTTTAACTTTGAATCATACATCGCTGACGAAAGCGATACCTTTGAGCAATATAAAAAGCAGCTTGCCCATCGAAAAAAAATAAAATCAATGCAGGCTCCACATATCAGGATCGACAAAGACGACAAAGAATGGAATAAACGACTGGAGTTTCAGTATTTCCTCAACGAATTTATGCACCCCATAACTTGGTTTGAGGTACTCGATAAAAACCCGTCATTACATTTATGTCTGGCCCATTTCGGTGGTATTGAAGAATGGACCGGTTTACGCGAACACACCCATTATGCTGTAATCGGTAGAACCGCTGGGATTTTTGCAGATGAAAGCATAAAGCCAATCATAGATGATTCAGAGAACGATATGAAGCCATGGGCTGAATACATTTTGCAGACTGCCAATGGCAAAAGAAGCGATGCGAAGTGCAAGGAGTTTCTTGGTACGGTAGAGCAAGTTTGTACAGGAGGCGACAACAACATTTTATTACGCTCTCAGTTTAACATGACACAAATCATTGCGGAGATGATCCAAAGCGGAAAATATAAAAACCTTTATACCGATTTAGCATTTCTGCCGATCTATAAACACATTGAAAGCTTTGACATGAAAGCCGCCTTCATGAAAACGCTACAGTGCTACCCAGCCCTTGTAGATCGCATACTGTTTGGAACTGACTGGTACATGCTGCTTAGAGACATGTCTAACGCAAAATTTCGTGATTTATGTAACTTTGAAGATGCAGAAGAATATTTTCTAAATACTAAAAAAACTTTGGATTACATATCTGAAGAGATTAACGACGGCAAAGATCTTTGGGAGTTATTCACTAGTACAAACCCCAAACGTTTCTTTGGGTTACATGGGAGTAAACTCGATAGCTTAAGGGACGCTTTGATAAAAGCAGAAGCCGATGAAATAAAAGTTAAAGAAGGTTACCGCTGTATCTCTTCTTAGGTTTTTCAAATATCGATCGGTGTGAAACTATCCGGTACGACGACTTTGCATCTTGATGGCGTAACCATCAAGACCTTGGGGATCAAGTATATATTACGGCCCAACTATAACTTGTACAAGTCGCTGTGGTGCAAGATAACTTTGAGCAACTCTTTGCACGTCAGCAACTGTTATTTTTGCAATATGTTCAGGATAATGACGATAATCATCATAGCCTTGCCCAAAACGTTCACCCAAGGCGTTAAACATTGCTCTGGCGCCAGCACGTTGCAAATCAATAGCATGCGTTCCGATCAGATATCGTTGGGCACGTTCTAGCTCTATAGCAGTCACAGGAGTTTGTCTTAAATGATCAAGGTGATTGTATAATCCTGCAAGCGCTTGCTTAACTTTATCTGGACTAGTGCCTATATAAATATAGACATAACCAGGGTCGATACCTTCAATGCTGCTTGAAGAAACTGCATAAGCTAGACTTTGGCGGTCACGTAAATCATAAAAAAGACGGCCACCTTGACCAGATAAAATTGTGGTGAGTACTTCGAGAGCGAATCGATCTTCACAATAGACAGTGGTACCCATACTACCAACTATAATATGGGCTTGTTGTTTTTCGAGCATATATTGCGCCTGGCGCATCTGCTTTGGAGGTGTATCAATAGCAGGGTCAGCAGGAAGAGTTTCACCTTCACCTTCTTCAAGTTCACGGCTTAACAAATCAATAGTGCGCGCTCGATCAATACCGCCCACAACTGCAACTACTAATTTATCAGCAGATAAGTAACGGCGTTTTAAAGTGGTCATATCATTAAGGGTAAAACTAGCTAAAGAATCTTCAGTGCCACCAAGACGCAATCCATAAGGATGATTGGGAAATAGGGTTTGGGCGAAAAGCTCGAAGGCTACTGTTGCTGGATTATCATCACGAGTATTAAAACGTTCAAGTAAAAGAGCCCGTTCACGCTCGAGGTCTGATGCATGAAATACTGGATGTAACAAGTTGTCACAAAATAATTGCAATCCTTCAATTGCTTTTTCAGCAATAAACTCGCCTCTAAGTCCAACAGTATTGCGCCCAGAAAAAGCTCCCAAGTTACCACCCAGCACTGCTACTCTTCGCGCCATTGCTTCGGCGCCAAGATCTTCACTTGCTAATCCCCATATCGAAGAAAATAGAGCTCCGACGCCTACTGTAGCTTTGGTTTCGTAGCGTAAACCTCCGAGTGCTACTGCACGAATTGCTGCAATGGGAGCATTAGTTTGACGCACCAGCAAGACAGTTTTATTGTCAAGCTCGATTCGTTCAACATCTATATTTTTTTCAAGAGTACGGCGATGGCGTTCTGCACGGCGATAGCGTTCATCAACTAGTGACTCAACCATTTCTTCGTATGGCTGGTCATCATTTTGTGGTACTTGCACGATAATAGCAGGGTAGGTGGTTAAATAGCGACGAGCAATGGTTTGCACTTGTGTACAAGTAAGATCCGCAATTGTTTGGCGATAGCGCGTCTCATAATCATAATCACCAGCCACAACTTCGAAGTAACCTAAGCGACGAGCTTCACCTTGTACGGTTTCTCGTTGATATGCGGTTTCGCTAGTTACAACCACTTTTGCTTTATCTAATTCATCTTCGCCAACTAAGTGCTCGCGTAAACGAAAAGCTTCATCAAGTATTGAAGTAAGTGCAGCCATTATATTTTCTTGGCGTAAATTTGCCCCTAGTATCATTAGACCAGGATCACGAGGAGTATAGGCATAGGCATAAACATCGTTAACTAATTCTTGACGACGGCGAGTTTCAACAAACAAACGAGATGATTCACCTTGGCCAAGTAAAACTGCCAATATATCCAGGGCAGCAGTATCTTGATGTTTTAGACCAGGTATATGCCAAGCTAAAGAAATACGTGTTTCTTTTACGTCTTCGCGTAATACTTGCACACGTACTTTGTCGCTAGTCATCTCTTTTTTGTGAGTAAGTATTGCGGTTTTGGCTTTTGCTTGCCAATCGCTAAAAAAATGATGCACTCGCGTTTTTAAGTCATTAATATCAAAGTCACCAACTGCAACCAGAGTGGTGTTTTTCGGTTGATAGTGACTATTAAAAAAGCTGCAAAGAATATCACGAGAAATGGCGCGCACCGTATTTTTTTGTCCTAATACTGGCCGACCATATGAATGATCTCCATATGCTAAAGCGAATAAGGCATTAGAAATTCGGCGGGCAGGCACATCTTCGGCACGATTAATTTCTTCAATGACTACTTCAATTTCACGAGCTAACTCATCAGCATCAAATGAAGAGTTACGTAAAGCATCAGCAAGTACATCAAGCCCAAGATCAAGCTCGCTATTTGCTAAGACTATGTGATAAACCGTTTGATCATATGATGTCCAAGCATTAATTTCACCACCCGCAGCCTCAATGCTACGTGCGATTTCACCGACCCTACGAGCCGCAGTGCCTTTAAACAACATGTGCTCATGAAGATGCGCGATACCAGCAAGACTTTTATCTTCATCTGCTGAGCCGACTTTTACCCAGGCTTGTAGTGCTACTACTGGAGCCTCACAAGTTGCTTTTGCTAGTAAGGTCATACCATTTTGAAAGCGTAGGCGTTCAATTGTCATAGGGCCTCATTATCTTTTTTTCGTAATCCAACAAGAAAAATTTCAGTAGATTGTCGTCGAGTAGCAAGTGGCCGTAAGAGTTCAACTTTGCCATATTCATGACGCATACGTTGTACAATAGATGGTACATCACCACCCTCTAATACTTTTACAACTACATGGCCGCCAGGCTTGAGATGTTGCAGTGCCATATCAAGCGCTCGTTTTGCTAGATTGGCCGAGCGAATAGCATCTGTTTTATGGTCACCCATAGTTGCAGGGGCCATATCAGATAGCACTACGTCTATTGCGCCAGGCAATTGGCTAGCCTCAATATTAAAAGCATCACCTACACGTGCTTGTGTATTGCTAGGTAGGCTAATAGTGACGGCTTTGAGGTCGTAACCAATAACCCGGCCTTGACTGCCTACTTTGGCTGCCGTGTATTGTAACCAAGAACCTGGAGCACAACCCAAATCAAGCACCAAATTACCCTGACGGATTAAATGCCAACGTTTGTCGATTTCTTCTAATTTATAGATTGATCGCGCTGGCCTGCCTTCGGTTTTGGCACGGCGACCAAAATGATCTTGCATACGTCGGCGAGACATTTTAATCCTTTATAATGTCGCTACAAAAGTGACAATTGAGGTATATTTTGTAGTGTGTATCGGGTCTAATATAGCTAAAATGATTGAAAAGTCTCCACATTACGTTACCATTATGACACTAAGCAGTAGAAAAATAGCATGCAGAGTTCTTTATTGTAGATTTTTACCCAATGTTGATGCTATGCGTTAAAAGAAGTATAATAAGTAGTTAACCAACAATTATAGTAACTCAAATTTAATCTTTGGAGGTTTTTTTAAGATGGCCAGCGCAACCGCGATCGTGGCACAAGAAAATTCGCCGCGTTCGGCGCAGACCTTGTTTAGTAATATGCGCCAAGTTTTAATCAAAGCAAATAATGTCAGTGAGCGGCACTGGGGTGCGCCAATTACTGAAATTGTATGTCGTATTCCAACTATGGTTTATGGCGGAGTGCATCAATCAATCTCTTGTTTTTCAAAACCAGCCACTTTTAAGCAACAAAATGGCCCCTCCTTATTACTGGTGCCAGGTTTGTTTTGTCAGCCAAGTGTGCTTAACCCCCTTGGTCGTAAGCTTGAAAAGTTAGGTTGTGATGTTTATTTACCCAGATCACTGCCATATTTTCATGGTTTCTTAGCTAATGCGGCTCGTGTTGAACGTTCTGCCAAAGTTATTCTTAATGACCTTGAAATGCTTGCAATCAAAAAAGGGGTTAGAGAAATAACCTTAGTTGGTCATAGTCTGGGCGGTATAATTTCACTGTTAGTAGCGATACGAGCCAAAGAAAGTAGTCGTGTATTACCAAAAATACGTGGTGTAATCCTGCTTTCATCACCCTTACGGGGTTCACCATTTGCTACGGTATTAAGACTTTTAGTGCCGGCTTGTCGTGATCTTGATTCTGATTCACAGATATTACGCGAGGTACGTTCATATATTGGTACTAACTGCGTCATCGTTAGTTCTGGTGCTGATTTGATTGTGCCTTTGACTAGTCAAGAAATGAGAAATACTGAGGTTATTCGCTTAGATGATTTTCATCATACTGATTTTTACAACGGTAGTGATGAACGCATTACTCGCGGCGCACATGCAATTTATGATGCGCTTACTCAAAAGGTACTTTCATGACTTTGGTTCACACTCTGCTGCGCACCTTAAAACCTGGTGCTCACGCAGATGAATTGCAATCACCTGACCCTAAAATAGTTGGTTGGATAGATCGAATACTAACTTTGTTGCAGTACTATTTTCGTACTAAAATTTTCGGTCTTGAAAATTTACCTCAAGGCAAAGCGTTACTTGTTGGCAATCATAATGCCGGCATAACCTTTTTAGAGCCTTTTTTTCTCGGTAATGCATGGTACAAACGGACTAAAGGGCGTGATCCAATTTATTTTTTAGGCCATGACATCATGGTAGCTATGCCGTTTTTGGGAGAAATGCTTTCTCGTCTCGGAGTAGTTCGCGCTAGCAAAGAAAATGCTACTGCTCTTTTGCAAGATGACTGCAAAATTATGGTGTTTCCGGGCGGAAATTATGAAGCCTTTCGTCCATACTCAAAGCGTTATCAAGTTGATTTCGGCGGTAAAACTGGTTTTGTAAAGTTGGCATTACGTAATCAGGTCAATATTGTTCCGGTATTATCAGTAGGTGGCCACGAAACTTTCTTTGTTCTATGGCGTGGTGAACGTTTAGCAAAATTAACCGGCATCAATAAATTATTGCGTAGTGAATCATTCCCATTATTTCTTGGTTTACCTTGGGGCATTGGTTTGGGGCCAATTTTTCATTTGCCACTACCTGCAAAGACTTTAATTGAAGTCGGCAAACCAATAGACCTTAGCCAATATGAACCCGCAGATGCCAATAATCGTGAACTGGTGGTTGAAATTTCTGCAGAAGTGCAATTTCGCCTGCAAGAGATGATGGATCGTCGCGCTGGTGATCGCCGTTGGCCGGTGCTGGGCTAGATTTATATTAGGAATACCACTTACTTTACAAATGTTGTTTTGGCTTATAACAAGCTTAAGAAAAGCTGCTACGAAAGCCAATTAAAAAGGTAAACGTATATTATGAGTTTATGGCAATTAGAGGTGATTATGTTTTTATCAGCTATCGCAGTTAGTGCAACGGCAATGGCCCAAGAACGCTCCGAGATTGCAGCAGAACTTAAATGGAATCTTGCTGACCTATATCCTTCGGTTAAGGTTTGGCAAGCAACTCGTGACAAAATAGCTAGTGACATTCCTAAACTTGCTTTTATGCAAGGCAAGTTGGGTGACTCGGCACAGTCATTATACAAAGGTTTAAGCTTTGCCTCTGATTTACGTCAAAGTTTAGAGCGTCTTCGTGTTTATGCTATGCAGCTATATGATGAAGATACTCGTATATCAGCCAATTTAGAAATGAATCAAACAGCACGACAACTTAGTGTTGAATATGCTAGCGCAGCGGCTTTTGTACGGCCTGAGATTTTATCGTTAGGGGTGAAAAAGGTACGCAACTTTATTAAACAAGAAGATAATTTAAAAGACTACGAATTTTATTTAGAAGAAGTTTTGCGTTATCAGCCCCACACCTTATCTTCAGCCGAAGAGAAGATTGCTGCTGCCGCGGGTAATTTAGCACATACTGGTAGTGAAGTGTTTTCAATACTAACTAATGCCGATTTACCTTATCCTGAGATCACTCTAAGTACTGGCGAAAAGGTACGACTCGATACCTCCGCTTATAGTAAATATCGCGCGGTTAAAAATCGGGGCGATCGCGAAGCCGTATTTAAAACATTTTTTAATACCTATAAAGCTTATAGGCGTACTCTTGGCGCTACACTTTATGCGCAAATTAAAGCGAATTTATTTGATAAAGACATTCACAAATTTAAATCAGCACTAAGCATAGCTCTTTTTGACGACAATATTCCGACAGCAGTTTATACTGAGTTGATTGCTGATGTGCATCAGTCATTACCTACTTTGCATCGCTATCTAAAGTTACGCCAGCGTATGTTAGGACTTAAAGAGTTGCGTTACACCGATCTTTATGTTCCTTTAGTTGATGATGTTGCCTTAAGCTATACTCCGCAACAAGCAATAGATTTAACGGTTAACGCAGTGGCGTTTTTAGGTAATGATTATGTAGCTACACTCAAGCAAGGCTTAACTACCGGATGGGTAGATTTTATGCCATCAACTGGCAAACGCTCTGGTGCATATTCGGTGACGGCATATGGAGTACATCCTTATGAATTGCTAAATTTCAATGGCCAGTACGAAGATGTTACAACCCTCGCTCATGAGTCTGGCCATGCGATGCATAGCTTTCTCACTAATGGCCATCAGCCTTATATTAATTCGAATTATTCAATATTTGTGGCCGAAGTTGCCTCAACTTTAAATGAAAATCTATTGCTTCATCATTTATTAGAAAAAGCCAAAGACGATAATACGCGACTGTATTTACTAGGTAACTATCTTGAAAATTTGCGCCAAACTCTATTTCGTCAAGTATTCTTTGCTGAGTTTGAACTGGCGATATACCAACGTGCTGAAAAGGGTGAGGCTTTAAGTGGCGAAAGCTTATCAAAAATATATCTTGATTTAGTACGTCAGTACTATGGTCATGATAAAGGGGTATGCAAGGTTGATGACCTTTATGGTGTTGAATGGGCATTTGTCCCGCATTTCTATTACAACTTTTATGTATATCAATATGCTACAAGTGTTGTAGCTTCACTTTCAATAGCTAATGCTATTCGTAATGAACAAGCGCGTGGGCAAACCCAAGCGCGTGATGCGTATCTGAATATGCTTAAAGCGGGCGGTTCTAATTATCCGATAGAGCTACTAAAAGCCGCTGGCGTTGATATGACCACTAAAGCACCTTTTGATGCGGCAATGCGAGAGATGAATAAAATTATTGATGAAATCGAAGCGATCGTAGCGCGGCGAAAGAAATAAGTTATATCGAACTTAACGATAAAACGGTAAGTACAATTTTTGTGAAGCTAAACGCCATGTTTTATACGTTCGATATATATAATATACCATGGCGTATTCACCAGACTGAAAGTTCTGTTAGGTAAGCATTTGTACTATTGCATCAATTTGAAAATGGCGGTCAAAAGCAAATGCATAATGAATGTTTTCTCTTTTAATAATAGTTAGTGATACGGCATCAACCAAACTTAGGTCGTTAATTTTTTTTGCTGCCAAAAAATCAAGAGCTTGCTCATGTTCATTAGCTGAAATCCAAATTATATCAATTAACGGTGCAAATTCAGTACGAAAACTTAGTAAAGCCTGGTAGCCAAAACGTCGTTGAATTAACGCATAGGTTTCAACTAAAACATATGAAGTCGATATTAGTTTTGCTTGCTTATTTTGTAAGCGAGCAAAAATCTTAACAGATTGTTTATGAGCGGTATCGTTTTGAGAGAGTAAAGCGATAATAGCGGAAGTATCAATAAAAATTCGGTTCATTTTGAAAATGCATCTGCAAGATATTTGTCATGGTTTTCCGCAAGGTCAGTAGCATTTTGGTCATGAAGTGTTCCTAATAGTTTTGCTGCACATGCATAGCGTGAGACAGTAGTACCATCATACTTTGCTAGAGTTTCGTTTAAACTACGACGAACGATTTCAGAAATTGATACTCCATCGCGGCGTGAGATTAATTTTAAACGACGAGCTTGTTCATCGGGAAGTTGAATTTGAGTCCTAATCATTGTTATATTATTAAGCACAGCATGCTGTGATGTCAAATATAAAAGGTTTATTTGTAAAAGGTTTAATTATACCACCGCACATTTTTGGACATTTTTAGCGTCTGGCATTACGGCACTACGATCGGGGGGGGTTCTAACCCGACTAATTCGATACCTAGTTTTTCAGCAAATTCAAAAATACGCGCATCGCGATAGAACTCACCAAACACTATGCGGCGAATACCAGTATTGGCGATGAGTTTAAAGCAAGGCCAGCAGGGGCTTGCCGTGGTGTAGATATCGGCTCCATCTATTGCGACTCCGTTTTTAGCTGCTTGCAAAATGGCGTTAGCTTCGGCGTGAATGGTGGCAACACAGTGGTCGTTTTCCATCATGTGACCAACTTCATCACAGTGAGGCAAGCCACGAATGGAGCCGTTATAGCCAGTAGATAAAATAGTGCGATCGCGTACGATCACTGCACCAACATGTTTACGATCACAAGTAGCCCGAGTCGCTACTACTTGAGCTATTTGCATAAAATAATTATCCCAATCATGACGTTCACGCATTTATTACCTCATTAAGCTTTAGCTCGTGGTGAACCTGCAATTTTTAGTGCTTCTTCACGTAATGTATAAACAATGCTTTGCACCCGGTCGCGCAAGGCATCGCGGTCGTCAATAGTTAATTGAGCTACCTCAATGGGTTCACCAACTACGACAGCTACTTTGCCGGGTCGAGCATAATTTTGTCCTGCTGGCAAGAGTTCATAAGAGCCGCCAACCGCTATTGGTAAGATTGGTCGTCGTTGATTGATAGCAAATACAATCCCCCCTTTTTTAAAAGGTTGTATTAAACCATCTTTGCTGCGTGTGCCTTCAGCAAAAAATAAAATATCATAACATGACCGTGATCCTGATTCTTCTAGGCGTTGTAAATCGTTGCCGGTGCCTTTGCGATCAACACTAATATTGCCAGTGGCACTCATCCCCCAACCAAAAAACGGTATACGAAACAACGAAGCTTTAGCGACAAAGCGAATTGAGCGCAATTTAAGACCAATTAAAATGGAAGGTATGTCAAGATGGCTTTCATGATTTGAGACAATTACTAATTGCTCTGCTAGTTGTGTTTTATCAGTATGCCAGACCGTCGGCTGCAATTTTATACCCAGCAGCACCAAACATAGACCAAAGAAAGTGTGATATATAAAGTCTACGCTAGCTCGGGGTAAATGTAAAAAAGCTAAGATCGATGCGGCAGTTGCCATTGGAATTACAATAATTGCAAGAATTATCAAAGTAAAAATTGAACGAATCATAATATTGCAGCCCATAGCAGCAAAAGCACATCTAACCCAAGAGAGGATCGCCCAAAATTGCGCGTGCTTGCTTAATATGTTCAGGCAAGCAAAATATACGCGATACGGCTACCACATCTGAAAAACGTCGATATAAAGGGGTATATTCTTCTATACGACTAATACGACCGACTTCTGGTTCAATAACTAATAGCGGAAAAGTTTGCTCACACTGTCTAAAATATTTTGATAATACTCCTTGTGAGCGTAAACGAAAAAAATCAATATTTGCATGGTGCAACCGTTCATCAAGCACCATATATTTTTGTTCTTCATTAAAATCATGAGTTTCAACCAATAAGCGGTATGGACGACGTTGAACAATACGCTCTGCCCAAGGGTTATTAGAGCTACGCAAAGTCATCCATAGTTGTATATCATCATGGTTTAGATACTCTTCACAATGTGCCGGCAGTTGATAATCGCTAGTCTCATAAAATTTACCCAACATATGTTCAAAACAAGTAGTTGTATGATGATAGTAAATTGCTAAAAACATATGTAAGCGAGCTAATAAGAAATTTTCAAATGCCCAAACACCTTTATGTTGCAAACCTAGGGTATATTGGCCTTCATATAAAGCAGCAGTAACGTTACTAACTAGCCATTGATGGTCGAAGTTACCGTATGAAACACCACAAGCATAAGCATCACGCCGCAAGTAATCCATACGATCAGCATCCATTTCGCTGGATACTATTTGAGTTAGCAATGGCAATAAATCATAGCTATTAATTACAAATGCTTGTTTATCATTAGCAGGAGCATGGCCGCATATTAATGCAGCAATATGTTCTGGTTCTACTCCTGTATCTTTAGCTTGGGTTTTGATTAAATCATAAAGTTCAGAGTGTAAAATAAGTTTTAAAGTATAGTCTTCATGTGTAGCTTGTCGCTCAATATTATCAATCCACGAACCAAGGTTAAGCTCGGCAACTTTAGGCATAACGCGTTCTGAAACATGACTTAGCGGTGGATGCCCAAGGTCATGCAAAAGCATAGCAAGTCGTACAGTTTGTCGTAGTCTGTTCTTGTCTTGTTGGGAGATGTCAATTGCACATAGAGCGCGATCAATCATTCGCGTAGCCATATGCATAGCACCCAATGAATGAGAGTAACGGGAGTGTGAGGCACCAGGGAAAGCTAATTCTGCAAAACCAAGTTGTTTAATGTAACGAAGCCGCTGAAAGGGGCGAGAATCAATGATGCGGATTTCAGCAGTATTGACTTCTATTGTACCATGAACCGGATCAAAAATAGCTACCATGTCAGTTTCTATATCGTTAGTGTTAGTTAACGGCTAGACATATTGTCATCAATACTTTTTGCGCTACATAATTTGTTTGCATATATTCTAATTATGACAACTAACAAGCGGCACTATAGCAAACCTAAAGAACTGCCGCTGTTTAGTGCCGCGGCTCGCGCTAAAGCTATGCAGTCGCATGCTCATGATTTAGCTGAACCCATGCATGTGTCTTGCGGGCTTGCTAGTCTGGATATATCTCTAAATGGTGGGTTTACGAGAGGGACAGTAACTTTATGTGCAGGTCGACCACGCGTTGGTACTTCATCATTACTAATCGGTATAGCGTTATCTGCCTGCAAACGTGGTGAGTCTACTGCAATATTATCTGAGTCTGTTAGTGCTCGCCAAATGCGCGGTCGTATCGTTTTACTTGAAGCAAAGGTCAATGGTTATCGGGTTAGTGCTGGTTTAATTAGTCCTGAAGATCGCATAGCAATTGCCTCTGCAAACGAGCGTTTACCTTGGCAGTTTGTACATATCTATGCCCGTAATCGTATAAGTGCGGCTGATATTCATGAACATATAAAAACCTATCGACCGTGGTATTTACTGGCGGATCTGCAACCTCGCCCAGAGGTTAATCCCGTAACTCATGACCCAGTTACTGCATTAGCTTTAGGGGTTGAGAATTTAAAAACAATAGCCCGACAGCATCATGTTGCCATTGTCGTTCGTTATACCATGCCCATTGCGCATGGACGTCCAAACCGTGGAGAATTACCAGGTCTTGGTGCCTATGCTGAAGCATTCGATACAGTTTTGTTGTTACATCGTGGTGATGATGCTGATGATGAAATGTCACTTGAGCCACCGGCAACCTTACCGGGTCGTATCGCTGAAGTACAAATTGTACGTCATGATGGTAAAGATTGTTCACCAATTCATATAAAGCTCCATTTTGATCAACGCTATGCTGCAATGAGTGATTGGGATGCAGTAGAAAAAAGTGATGATAGTGTGCTAACAACAACCTAGTGTTACAGAATACCAAACATATTGATGAGCCAACGACTATATTAGTTTTGCGCTATAGTTCTGCAGGTGACGTTTTATTAATTTCACCAGTATTGTCGGCACTAGGTGCGGCATGGCCGCAAGCGCGTATCGTGGTGGTGACTAAAAGTCAGTATGTGGATCTTGTGCGTTCACATCCGCAAGTTGCCGCTGTTGAACCCGTATTGCCAAATGAAAATATTTTAAAGCTATATTTTAGGCTGCGTGCCTTAAAGCCTACGGCTATTTTAGATTTGCATGGAAAATTGCGCGGTATGGTGTTGCGCCGACTAGTGCCGCGTCAAAATCGTGCCCTCTTACATAAACGTCCGTGGCATCAATCGCTAGCGGTACGTTTAAGATTTAAACGTTACCACAATAAGCAGCTAATTGTAGAACGTTACCATGCTGCACTTGAACAGTTACTAGGGCATAAAGTGTCGCCAGGGGTTTTGCATCACGTTGCCACAACAGAGCATCTTGCTAAAGTCAGCGAAAGTTTAGTAGCCGCGGGTGTAGATTTAACCAAACCTATTTGCGGTATTTCTCCAGGCTCGCAATGGCCTACTAAGTGCTGGCCAATAGAATACTATGGTGAATTAGCTGCGCGTCTTACTAATAATGATGGCTTACAAGTCGTGCTAGTTGGTTCACAAAAAGAGGTGCAATTAACCAAAGCCATCAAAAGCCGCGCCCCAGCAGCAATAGATTTAGGCGGGTATTTTAATTTATGCGAACTCGCAGCTTTTATTAGCAAATGCAGACTTTTTATTGCCAATGACAGTGGTCCTATGCATATGGCGAGAGCCCAAGGTGTAGCAACTGTTGCAATATTTGGTTCAACTGATCCAGGTTTATTTGATTTTACTGGGCATACTGCTTTATCGCTTAATCTTGATTGCGCCCCATGTTCACTTTATGGCCGCAAGCGCTGTCCATTGGGGCATTTTCGCTGTATGCGTGAGCTTGATGTCGATCGTGTTTATGATGCCGTGCAAAAAATATTCGCCAAAGCGCTACCAGCGCTAGTTCGGGGTTGACTTTAAGCGTGAGCAACGACAAAAGCATTTGATGCCAAAACGTCAATACAACCAGCTTCGCGCGCTTAGTATTACTCCGCATTATTTAGCCCATCCAGAAGGCTCAGCTTTAATTGAATGTGGTGACACTAAAGTGATTTGCACTGCTAGCATCGAAGAAACAGTGCCAAAATGGATGTCAGGTAAAGGCCGTGGCTGGATAACTGCTGAATATGATATGTTGCCTCGCGCTACTTCAACACGAAATCAACGCGATTCACACAAAGGCAAAATTAACGGACGTACCCAAGAAATTAGTCGGCTTATTGGGCGTTCTCTTAGGGCTACTGCAAACATGGCATTGCTGGGTGAGCGTAGTATTATGGTTGATTGTGATGTGATTCAGGCTGATGGTGGTACACGTACTGCTTCAATAACTGGTGGTTATGTTGCTTTAGCGTTAGCAATTAAACATCTAATCGAAAGTAACAAACTAAAACCAGAAGCAATGCCAGCACCAGTTACAGCAATATCTGTTGGTATTATAAACAATGAGCCATATCTCGATCTTGATTACGAATTAGACTCTCGCGCTGAAGTAGATATGAATGTAGTCATGACCGGTGCTGGTGAATTTGTTGAAGTACAAGGTACTGGTGAAGGGCATACATTTAAACGTGAATCTTTGGATATTTTGCTTGATCTTGCTTTAGGTGCACTACCAACATTAATAGATATTCAACAAAGAGCGATTGCCACACCACTCAGCGAAAAACCTTTAGTAATTAACGCAAAATAAAAAAGCTATTGTGTATAAAGTGAATAATAAACGTTTACATCTAGCCACCAAAAATCAACACAAATTGCAAGAGTTTCGTGAAATTCTCAAGCCGCTGGGTTATGTAGTAATCGGTTTAGATAATATTGCAGGCTATAATGTTGTAGAAGATGGCGATACTTTTGCTGCCAATGCTATAAAAAAAGCGCAAGTATTATCAGATATCACTAAAGAGCCAGCTATCGCTGATGATTCAGGTTTGGTCGTTGATGCTCTTGATGGTGCTCCCGGGGTTAATTCGGCTCGTTTTTCTTCTGTATCAGGTTCACAACAAGATGCTGCAAACCGCGCAAAACTCCTTGGCGAATTAACACATATCGCAAATGACCATCGCTCAGCGCGTTTTATTTGTGCCATCGCGCTTGTTATTCCTGGGTCTTTAGTAAAGGTAGTTGAGGGTAGATGCGAAGGCATGATCGCTTATGATGAACGCGGCGAGCATGGCTTTGGTTATGATCCCATTTTCATTCCACAAAACATGCAAAAAACCATGGCAGAATTAGATGCTAATGAAAAACATGCAATTAGCCATCGGGGGCGTGCAATAGCTAAGTTATTAGAAATATTAAAATATTAGCCATTAATTTGGCAAATTAGCTATGTCGGTTAACAAAAATTTTGTACCGATCTTTCAATGATTTATTGTGCCTTGACAGTCGTTATCCCGCAGGCGCACCATATTATTGTATACTTTGTTCTATGCAAATTTAGGAGGAATAGAAATAGTTTAGATGGTCTAAGGTGTTTAACCATCTAGCTAGCAACGATGATTCGCGCCAAGGAGTGTTAAAATGCTCGCCAGAAAACAAAAACCAATTCGTACGACCTTAGGCGATCTCATCAATGCATGGTATGAAGCAGCACTTGACGAAGTAGGTGATGAAGATGCGGCGCGTCACATAGCTGCAGTTTTAGTCTCAGATTTTCTGGTAAATTCTCAGAGACCTCACTAGTAATTTATTAGTTTCATAAATTTAAATGGTCTTAAATTTTTCCACTTTGATCTAAATAATTATCTTGCCTCTTGTAGCCGCCTGGGAACTCAGTGCATAATCTGCCAACCCTTAATTGCTTGGAGCTCTTTGCCCATTTCACCACGATTGGAGGCTCATGGAATTCTCGATTAAATATCAAGAATCTTATTCACGTTCCGAGCTGTTGCTGCGTTCCTTTTTTGGCTGGTTATACATTTTAGCACCACATTTAATAGTGATGATGATCTTAGGTATTTGGTCTAATATCATCAGCTTTATTGCTTGGTGGTCAATTTTATTTACTGGCCGATATCCCCAATCATTTTTTGAGTACAATGTTAAAATGATAAATTGGGGCATGCGATTTAATGCATCAATGTATAACTTGATTGATGGTTATCCAGCCATTGGTCCCAATGGCAGCCATCCATCAGTAACACTAAACGTTCCATACCCAGAGCAATTAAGCAAAGGCAAGTTGCTATTGCGTACGTTTTTTGGCGGTATTTATATTCAAATACCGCACATGATCTGTTTGTGTGGTCGTTTTCTCGTTACCGGTATTTTGCAATTTTTAGCCTGGTTTTCAGTGTTATTTACCGGCAAGTACCCACAGAATTGGTTTGAGTTTAATGTTGGTACACTGCGCTGGATTTTGCGGTTAAATCTTCATTTGATGAATATGACCGATGTATACCCGCCATTTAGTGGCAAGCCTAATCCAGAATAACAGTTATTATTAAAAGTATTACTGATACTTACTCCGGGGTGGGCAAAAAAAATAAATAAAGCTCACCCCGGATTTGTACGAGGATAATGTGGCACAACCAATACCGTTACCTCAACCCCATGAATTAGATAAACGCGAAAAAGAAGATGCAATGGCTGCATATCTTATGAATTTTGCAGCATGGGGGGCAGGTCTACCGCTACCATCATTAAATCTTATCGCTGCTGGTATATATTATTTTATCAATCGTAAAAAAAGTCGCTTTATCGGTTTTTATTGCTTTCAAGCGTTTACTTCGCAAATACCTACAACACTGATTAATATTGGTGTGGTAGGCATTTTTGTTGACTATGTGATTATTTTAAACCGTTCATTACCTAGTTTTTTTGTGCCTTATCTTATCTTCGCTGTGTTGATGAATTTATTATATTTAGGTGTCAGTATTTATAGTTGTACACGTGCGGCAAAAGGGCGTTTTTATTATTTTTTAATATTCGGTCGCTGGGCTTATGCTCGTTACTACGGCCCTAACGCAATTTCATTTGAAGAAGTTCCGCATAAAAATATACCGCCCGGGGGATTTTAGAAAGTAGCAAATAATTTTTAAGGTAAATAACGAGTTAACAACGTGCGTTGGTTTCGCGAATTATTTCTTCTTTTATTGCTCTTTGGTGTTTGCGGTGCAGGTGTATATTATTTTTGGCAGTGGGTTTCACAGCCTTCTGATAGTAAAAGTGCAACCAAAGAAGCAGATGTACCTTTTCAAGTATCAGTCGAAGGAAAAATCCGTAAATTACTCAAACGCGAGATTGCCTTAGAGGCGGTTAAAGACAAAATAGTTACCAACGATATCAAAAAAATTCACGATCGCTTAGCGCCACATATCGGTAAGTTACCTTTTGCTATTGAGATATATGTTGTTGATTCTCCAACTATCAATGCAGTGTGTCTGCCAGGCGGATTGATTATTGTTTATGCTGGACTAATTCGCATCTTACAAACTCCAGAAGAACTTGCAGCAGTATTAGCACATGAAATCTCACATGTGATTCATGGCGATGTTATGAAAGTGCTAATGCGTGAGTTGGGTATAACTGCACTTTTAACTTTAGCAGGTGGTCAAAGTGACGCAGTAACCTCTCGTTTATTGCATCGCTTGGTTTCTACTGGTTTCAGTCGTCAACAAGAACTTGATGCTGACAAAGAAGGGTTTCGCATATTGTCTGATGCTAATATTGATCCTGGTGTTTTTGCCCAAGCTTTACGCCATATGCGCAAAGCTCAAATTGACGATACCAACTCTGACTCTTCAGATGACGATTTAGGAGCACTCGAATATCTAAGCACTCATCCTGATACTAATGATCGTATTCAAAATGCCGAAGCCGCTTCTGTAGCATGGTCTGGTAATGCACAACCTATTAAAATAGACTGGAAGCGTTTTCGTTCCCGTTTTCGGATATTTCGTTAATACACAGTTGCAAATGCTTCCCTTAGCTGACAATCTTGCAATGGGCACAGCATGGTTTACTTTTACTAAAATGCTATGCTAAAGGGGCCAACAGCTTGCGCGCGTGGCGGAATTGGCAGACGCGCTGGACTTAGGATCCAGTGGGCAACCCCCGTGAGAGTTCGACTCTCTCCGCGCGCACCAAAAAAATCTATTTTGCATATTATTAAAAGCAGTTATTGACTTCTCTGTCATTGATGGTGTTCGCTACGAGTGATGAATCCGAAAGTGACACGTCAGCATCCGCGTATCACCGCGCCTGTAAAAATATTTGATTTAAGCACTACTCCACCTAGTAAGATGTATTCAAAGAATATTGGTCTTGGTGGTTTGATGTTACAAACAAATCATCGTAAACCCGTAGGTAGTTTATTCGATATAGTTATTGAACATAAAGGTATGCGATCAGAAGTACGCTGTCGTGTAACTCACCTTCAGGCTGATGGTTTTGGTGTATCTTTTGTTGAACCAACTATTAATTTTATTGAGTTTTTACAAAAGATTGTTGATGATTTATTAGGTTGGCGTATTTTGGGTGAGCGGCGTCAAAATATGCGATTGCCAATAGATGCTAGAATTGTGTGGACCTATAATGGTGTGCAGCAAGAAAATCGCTTAATCAATCTTAGTCACAATGGTGGCTTGGTCGAATCTAGTCAATGCCCACCTTTAAATAGTGAAATATTTGTATACTTACCAGGTTATACTTATGCCACTAGTAATATACACCCAAGCGAGGCTAGAGGTTGCATAGCTCAAGTCATGCATACTGCATACGACCGTTTTGGGGTACAATTTATAAATCCCAGCGCTGAATTTCGTATGGCAGTAGAAGAATTTGTTCGCTTAATGCGATTAAGACAGCAAAGTAATACTTAGAGAGTTATATTGTATATTTTATTTTTGCAGATAGACAGCAGTCATACTTTTTAGTGAGGCGTGGTGCAAACAGCGATTACAACTTCTAAGGCTGGCCCAGTAGTGCGCAATGCCGTTACGCGTCTGCGTGAAGTGTGCGAAAGTGGTGACATCAAGAATTATTTAGCCGTAGATCGTAAAAGTGGCGAACCTATGCACCAAGAAGCGCGTCAGCTTTTTGCGAGTCTGCCGGCAGTTACACCGGACACTAATGCTGATGAGATCGTTGATTTGGGTTTGTGGTCATCAATACCTCATAATTTACGACGCGCGCTGGAGATGCCACGTTATCGTGTGGGGCGCGAAATTTTCGTACGTACTAATGCTAGCCATCGGGTGATTGAGCGTCTTCGTCCGGTTGGAAATTATGATACCAATATGCCATTAACTTTTACGCATCGTGCTCAATTGTGCGGACAAATGGGTGATTATTTTGTTGCCTTAGTAGATGGCGCCCCGAAGCCGTTGCGCTTTTTACGTTCTGAAGTTTATGCCTGGAACGAGCCTACCCCTATACCGCAATCAGGTTCGATCTCAGGAGTACAATTTGATTATAACGACCCATTACTTAAAGCCCATATTTGTGCAGCTTTTGTTGAGCTTGAAGAAGAAGCGGGCAATCTTGATTTTAACGAACCTGAAGAAAAAGTGCGCAGTCAACAAATCCACCTTATTCGTCGGATCACCTCACGCGTGCAGATGAATTATGCTGGGCGTAGCGAAAACTATGCTGGCGCAAATGTTGGTGCCCTGCTTTCTTACGGGCAAGGTGTGTGTTTCACTCAGCGCGCGGTTGCCCTGATTTTATTAGCGCCTTTTTGTAAAAGCCTAGGTTTCGATTTACAGGCAGCCATTGGTCGAACTTTACGCTTAGGTGTACCACATGGATTTGCCATTGTTGTATTAAGACCTTCACTATCGCGCTATGTTGTAGACCCCGCCTGGGGTGAACCATTGACAGACTTGCGTGTTGCTTTTTTTGGCCCTGTTTGGGGGCAAGACCGTCAACTTGTTGGTCTTGAAGGTAGTGCAGATACTAATATATCTCCTGAAGCTATCGATTTACCGGAGATAACCGTGTCATGATTATTGTTCGCTATGCAATTTGCAGTGAGCGTCAAGGCAAACCCGTTACCCGTATGGTGGTTGAGTCACGTGTTGATGCTGATAATGCGCTAGAGCAAATTCGCGAACAAGATCGCGCCAATCCCGAAACTACTTATTGGATTGCCGAACTCGGCTCTGAATCTGAATCTTGGCGCTGGTTGGCACCTGAAGCGGAAGTAAAAGAGTGACATTTCAAAAAACCGTGTATTTAGTTTCTTTAGGCTGCGCCAAAAACCGCGTTGATAGCGAAGTAATGCTTGGTTATCTAGTTAATGATGGCTATGAGATAGTATCACACCCACAAGAAGCAACAGTTATAATTATTAATACTTGTGGGTTTATCGCATCAGCTAAACAAGAATCTATTGATACTATATTAGAAATGGCGCGTTATAAAACCGCTGGTAAAGCTAAGTATCTAATAGTTACAGGATGTCTAAGCCAACGTTACGCTAAAGAATTACAAAAAGAAATACCCGAGATAGATTACTTATTAGGCACAGGTAACTTTATAGAAATTGCTAAAGTACTTCGTAAAGATATAGTTAGAAAAAAAATATCTAAATTACCCCCTCCCGTATTTACACTTAACGCCAATACTCCAAGGTTGCGCACTTTAGCGCTGCATTATTCATATGTAAAAGTATCAGAAGGTTGTTCTAATAAATGTGCCTTTTGTGCAATTCCTTTTATTCGTGGAGCGCAATGTTCACGCACAGTGGCCGATGTTATGAGAGAAGTAGAGCAATTGCTAGCCTCAGATTGTGTCGAAATTAATTTACTGGCACAAAATCTTTGTGCTTATGGGCATGATTTAACTCCTAAACAGAACTTGGTACAATTGCTACATGCTTTAGATAAGCTTGGTAGTGAGCGCGAGCATTATTGGATCCGTTGTTTATATTTATATCCGCGCGGGCTTACAAAAGAGTTAATTGATACTATTGCCAGCAGCAAGCATGTGCTTAAATATATAGATATACCTCTGCAACATATTGCTGATCCAATACTTCGTCGCATGCATCGTGGCAAAGGTGGTGCTGCAACTTGGGACTTGATCCGTGTTTTGCGTAAAGCAATACCTGGTTTAGTTTTGCGTACTACATTCATTACTGGTCTGCCTTATGAAACTGCAGACGATTTTAAACAACTATGTGACTTTGTGCGCGAAATAAAATTCGAGCATATGGGAGTATTTACTTTTAGCCCTGAAGAAGGCACGGCTGCGGCAACCATGAAAGGGCAAGTGCCAGCAGAACTAGCTCTTAATCGTCGTGATAAATTAATGTCTATCCAGCAAAAAATATCTAAAGCACAGCAAAAGGCGATGTTGGGTAAAACTATCGAAGTATTAGTTGATGGCATAAGTGATGAAAGTGATATGTTGTTGCAAGGCCGTCATCAAGGCCAAGCCCCTGAAGTTGATGGGGTAACTTATATTACTTCAGGTACAGCTAAGCCTGGCGATATAGTCAATATAGTTGTCGATCAAGTTGGCGATTATGATGTAGCAGGAGAGATCCTGTAACATTATTACTTTTTAATTACCGCAATTGTAGGTGGTGCAGTATTGTCGATATCAGTTTGTAAAATTACAAGTAAGTCATCAGTAGATATTGGCCTACCATGGTTATTTTCATAGGTACTAAGTAGAATATCATCTAATAACGTTATACTGGTTAGCCATCTCGGACATTTTATTATCTGATCGTTAACCACAATATATCTTTGTTCTTGTTTAGTCTGACGTACAGCAAATGAAAGTAAAAAGTCATCAATTTTTTGATAGGCTCTATGTGTTTCTACGGCGAGCAGTTGTTTTTTTGAAATTGTGTTTTGTTTGCCATTTACTGTTACCAAAAAATCACCTGCAAGCTGGTCGTCAGCTGTAGGTGTTTTTAATTTAAGCGTTTGCTCAATTGTTTCACCACGCTCGAATATAGCCTCTAGTTCATCAATAGTAAGGTATGCACGTTTTTTAGTAATTGCAGCTTCAAATATTTTGTGTAGCTGAGAGCAACTTTTGATATTTTTATGAATTGTAATATCTGATGATGCTAAATTGCCACTAAGTATTAATAAATAGGTTTTAATTTTTTTGGCAACTGCTGGCGGCCCTAAAAGTGCCTTGCGTTGTAATTCGCCCAAAACATAGGCAGGATCATCTAATAAAGAAGCCTTTATTTTTCTAGCTGATCGATTAGCTTTAGGGTCATCAATTTGCTCAACTATTTTTTGATATTCTGCCAACGTTAACCTTCGCCCTTCGGCAAATTGGGCTGATTGAATCTTATGCAATAATTTTGCATTTCTTACGGAATAATCGGCATGCCCATTTGATACTGCATCTTCTATATTTTTTTTATAATCTAATAAAAATACAACAATAGCATCATCGTGTAAAAGCTCAGCAAGTTTTAATTTTTTAATGAGTTGTGCATTAGATAAAAATAACTCTTGAGGCAAAACCTTTGTTTCATCATCATCTGCCATACTTAAAGGTTTGTTCTTCTTGTTTGTATGTATTTTACTGCGTTTACCTTTTTTGCCTGAAACTATAGTTAAGTCTAAACCGTATTCTTGAGAAATTGATTTATTAGATATTGGGTCAGATGCATTTAATATATTATTAACAATATTTAATGGCGGCTCTTGTTTATGGGCATGTTTTTGACTGTTATAATCAGCAATTGCTTCATGCAGTATTTCAATATCACTATAATCTTTCATATAGTCGTATTTATTTTTATAGGCATCTATAACATCACTCCATTTGTATTTTGCATATTTATTGCTGGCTATTTTAGTTATTATATCTTTTAGCGCTTTTGGGCCTAATATATCACAATAGGCATGAGCATCTTCATGTAATTCTAAGCGCTTTATTACTTTTTCGTCTTTTGAAAAATCTTTATTAATATAGCGCTCACCGGTGCGACGGTCATAAAAGCCACCGTTTTCTTTCCCCCTGTTTAGTCGCGCTATAGTTTCGGTATCACTAATTTTATTTGCTTCCTCAATTTTTAGTTTTATTATACCATCAAATTCTTCTTTGCTTACGCTGAATTTTAACTTGTAGTCGTTAACTATTATATCGCTATTGTCGACAAGCTTTCTAATTAATAGATCTTCATTAACCGCTTCTAGTTTTACCTGCAAATGATGCTTTATTTTAGCGGCTTTTGTTAATAAGATGGTTTTTTCATCATTACTGGTATTTTTGCGGCACGCTTTATCATAGTCATCCATGGCGTGGTTAAACTGGTCTTCTAATTTATTAAGCTCTACAACATCTTTGTGACCAACAGGCAGTTTTTTATTGCCAAAAGCGTCGAATTTTACTTTGCTTAAACCATAAAAAATTACGCGGTTTGACATTAAACTAGCTACGTTACTGCGCAAAAACTGGGCGCAACCTTTAAAATCACCTTGTTGAATATAATAAGTAGCTAGGCCTAAACTAATATCGGCTACGGTTTCACCAACAAACAAACCGCTACTAACGGCAAAACTACCGACTGTTTTACGGGCTAAAATGCAACCACATCCACCTATGCGTAGCATGTTAAAGCCCATACCCATAGCGCTTGAAGCGATGGCATTGGTAAAACCCATAGGGGTTAAGGTTTGATTTAGCCCTTCTTCATTGCCAGTAAAATAATAATAAAGGCCGATAGCACCTAAGGGAGCTGAACCTTGAATTGCAGCCATGGCGCTACATATCACCATGGCATTACCGACCGCACCCGCCGTGAGTTTACCGACCTTATGTAATCTCTTGAGGTTGGCTAATGCTTGTGTTGATATTGTGGTAGTAAAAGCTCCAACCCCCATACCAACCCCCATGCCAATCCAAAACTCTGGGGTAAATGGCATGCGCGAGAATTCAGAAGCTATTTGATTAAATGACTCTTCAAGATTTTGCGCCACAGTTGCATCTTTAAGTTTTTTTCCACCTTCGATTGCAGTTAGATAGCTTTTATAAAAATCGGGATTTGAATTTTGAAAATTTCGTAATCGTGCTATTTCAGCATCAAAAGAGCTATCGGCAAATGCCATTTCATCAAATTTTACTTCTGC
>JAFGEK010000072.1 GCA_016931625.1 Deltaproteobacteria bacterium
TCTCTACGTCATGCCCTCGAAAGAGGGCATCCAGTAAAGCCTAATAAAATCGATCAATTACAGAGATGAGATCAAGAGTCAGCTAATGGGTGCTGGTTGTGGCAGTGATGATACAAAAAAAAACTGAACCAGTAACCACTCTTACTATTGCTAGCTATCTTACCTCAAACGGTGAAGTTGCGGCACTTCAGATTCTTATAGACGCTTATACAAAAAAGACCATCCTAACGTAAACATCGTAACCAAACAACTTCCTTTAAATCCGGGAGGTAGTGGAACTGTGCTAATGGGTTTAGAAAATGCTGATTATCCAGATTTTGAACCCATTGAAAAAGGTGGATGGGATTTAACTATTCAAACAAATAATACTTGGGTATATACACCTACATTTAAGGATATATTGCACGATCTCAGTACTGAAGAAAAGCTAGCTGCGGCTAAAGATAAGTTTTTACCTGCAGTACAAAACAACATGATGGATGGGACCAAGTGGCTCGGTATGCCAATAGGCATCACCCGTTTTAATGGCAGCTACTTATAATCTTAACGCAATTTCAAACCTTGGTATTGACAAGCTACCAAGTAGCATAACAGAGCTTGAAGAATTGTGCGATGCATATGTAGCTCACGATAAAACAGGTGCAGTACCATGGATTTCTTCGAGTAGTTCAAGCGCTATGTGGGTTGAGATGGCTGTTAAAAATTTAATAAAATAATTTTAGAAATAAGTTTCTCATTACGTATTCCAAATAAGTTTTTAAAAATGACGTCGCCGTCTGGTTTAAGCCTCTAATTTGGAGAACAGCATGCCACGTAGAAGAACTACAACATCAAGTACTATTAACTCCGCTACAAATGCTGCTAACAACGTTCGCGCAACAGTAAATACAAATGCTGCAAGTACGGTAGCATTTATGGGGCAAAACAAAAGAGCGAAGCAGAGCTTGCAGCCAAAAAAGAAGATAATCAAGCTAAGGAAAAAGCTTTAGATAAAACGATTCAGGGTAATAAAGAGGGCGGCAAAGATAATTTTTAACTGTGTCCACTTTGCACCTAAAAATTGTTGTTAATAAATAATAATGATGGATGAATAAATGAATTGTAGCATAAATATATGTTTTAACTAAACCTACTTATTTATTTAATTTTACAGCCATGCATATTGTATGAAAAAAGGGGGCTTGCAACCAAGCCCCTTAAATTAAAAATACACTATATATAGTTAATACTTAGCTTTTACGGCCTTTAGCGATACCCACAAAAGAATCTACCTTAAGTGAAGCGCCACCAACTAGGCCGCCATCGATATCTGGTTGACCGAGCAGCTCGGCAGCATTATCAGGTTTAACGCTACCACCATAAAGAATGCGCACAGTATCAGCCCAAGCAGTATCTTTGGTGCGCAGAAGACTACGAATAAAAGCGTGTGCTTCTTGTGCTTGTATAGGGGTAGCAACTTTACCAGTACCAATTGCCCAAACAGGTTCATAGGCAATGATTAATTTAGCTAAGTCGGCAACTGCAAAACCAGCGAGAGCGCCTTCGAGTTGCTTTTTAACAATTTCGTTGGTTTTGCCAGCTTCACGTTGTTCTAATGTTTCACCAACGCATAAAATTGGCACTAAACCAGCGCGCAAGGTGGCTTGTAAACGCTTGTTTGAGCTTTCGTTGGTTTCACCAAAATATTGGCGACGTTCAGAGTGCGCAATGAGAGTATAAGTGCAACCAGCTTCTTTAATCATTGGGCCAGAGATGCAACCAGTAAATGCACCTTGATCTTCATAAAACATTTCTTGCGCAGAAACCCCAATATTTGAGCCAGCAAGCTTTTGCGCAACAGCATGAATGGCTAAATATGGTGGAGCAACGGCAAAATCACAATCTTTAATAGACGCAACCGCGTCACGGAGTTCTGTAACAAAGCTTACTGCTTCGCTAACGGTTTTGAACATTTTCCAGTTGCCTGCAATTAACTGACGGCGGGCCATAATAATAATCCTTACTTAAAAAGTTAAGTTTTAAAACACAGCCAGGTGATATTTAAAAACACCTGACCAGAAAAAATTGATTTATTTTTTACGTCATCACCAGAAGTATCAATATATTGAATTAACTCCTGGGTTGTCGCATACGCGGCATTGACGATAAATTTTAAATTTAGCTTAAAACAACAATACCTGGCAGTGAGCCATTTTCAATAAACTCTAAACTGGCGCCACCACCGGTTGATACATGATCGATTTTGTCTTGAATGCCAGCTTTTTCGATTGCTGAAACTGAATCGCCACCACCGACTACCGTGAATGCTTCAGAATTAGCAACAGCTTGCGCTAAAGCATTGGTGCCCGCCGCAAATTGTGACCATTCAAAGACGCCCATGGGGCCATTCCAAAAGACAGTGGCAGCTTGGGCAATACGTTCGCTATAGAGTTTGCGAGTCTGCGGACCAATATCGAGAGCAAGTTTACCAGCGGGAATATTTTGTGTGGTTACTGCTATCAAAGTCGCATCTTCGCTAAAGGTATCGGCGCAGGAATGATCGATGGGTAATAAGATATCAACCCCGCGATCTTTGGCGCGTTTGAGCAATTCTTGGGAGTGACGAACTTGATCTTCTTCAAATTTTGAACCACCAACATCAACACCTTGCGCCTTTAAAAAGGTATAAGCCATAGCACCGCCAATAAGCAGAGTATCGGCTTTACCTACGAGTGAACCCAAAACCCCAATTTTATCAGCAACCTTGGCGCCACCTAAGATAGCAACAAATGGTTTTTGAGGGTTGTTGACTAACTTAGAGATAGATTGCACTTCTTTTTCAAGTAAAAAACCACCACCCGAAGCTTGCACATACTTAACTATGCCGGTTACCGAAGCATGTTCGCGATGACTTGAGCCAAATGCATCGTTTACAAATACCTCAAATGGAGCTGCCAAAGCTTTAGCAAACTCGGGATCATTTTTGGTTTCACCTTCATGAAAGCGTACATTTTCAAGCAGAATGATACCGCCTGGGCGTAGGTTTTTGACCATTCCTTTGACGCCATCACCAATGCAATCTTCAGCAAAAAGCACGTCTTTGCCTAAAATTTCGGAAAGGCGGGCGCCAACCGGCTCAAGCGAATATTTCATATCGCGTTTGCCTTTAGGACGACCTAAGTGCGAGGTTATTGCTAAGCGAGCGCCTTTATCGAGCGCGAATTTAATGGTTGGCAGTGCTGCATTAATACGAGCATCGCTAGTAACTTTGCCGTCTTTCATGGGAACGTTAAGGTCAAGGCGCATAAATACTGCTTTGCCTTCAAGATTTAAATCACGAATAGAGCGCATATGCTTCACCCAAAAAGAAAATGCCCTTAAAATTAAGGGAAAAATTGTGAGTAATAGCTATAAAAGCTTTTGATTTTGCAGGCGCAACATGACGCTTGTTGCCAGCTAGCGTCAAGGTGTTTAGTTACAAATTTTACATTAATTGTTATTGGGCGTTGTTGTGGAGATAACTATGGGTTTTTAGGTCGAACCATCTGTTATTATTTAAGTTTACACATTTTTTTAAAGTTATTGCAATGTGCTAATTTACCATTTATAATTGGTAAATGGCACAACAAATTACCATTGATGCGACTGGTCGCATTGTAATTCCGCGCGATATTCGGCGACGTTATCATCTTCGTGGCGGCAGTCGTCTTCAAATTAGCGAAGATGGCTCTTGTATCGTACTTGAGCCTGCACTTGAGTCTGCTCCTCTTGCTGATGTTGATGGACTTTTAGTAGTTCAATCTTCGTTAAAGGGTGAAGTTATTGATCATCGAGATTTACGCGACGAACGTTTAATTTCACTCATTAGGGGGGCAGATGATGAAGGTCGCTTTTGATACATCATTAATAGTAGCCGCAGTGGTTGCAGCGCATCCGCAACACGCGCGAGCACGCATATGGTTTAATGCTGCTATTAATAATCAAATTAAAGGGTTTGCTAGTTGGCATGCGATAGCTGAAGCATGGGCAGTGCTTACTCGCATGCCATTAAACCCTGCAATATCTGGAGAAAGCGCTCATAAGATTTTACAACGTATTGAGAAAATTATTTCGTTATCTGCGGTGAGTGCGAATATATATCGCGAGGCTATAGAACGTTGTGCTTCATTGTCTTTGCGTTCGGGAGTTATATTTGATGCTATTCATACACTAACCGCCGAAAAGGTAGCTACAGATATAATTCTAACTTTTAATTTGCGCGATTTTCAGCGTCTTGCGACTAGTTTTTCACCCCGTATTGTTGAACCACCAAATCCACCATCAATTAATATAGGTTAAGCCAAATTGGGTAAATGACAAATTTAGAAAAGTATCAACCGGCATGCCCAAACCGAAGCAATAATCCCAGAAGCTTCAGCTAATAAACAAGGCATTATAGTAAAACGAGTGTTGCGTACATTTACCGCACCAAAATAGACTGCTAATACATAAAAAGTAGTTTCAGTAGAACCTTGCATAGTGCTGACGATGGTTCCGATAAGTGAATCGGTACCATAGTTTTTCATGGTTTCAGCAGCAACGCCGTAAGCCCCTGAACCTGAGAGTGGGCGCAGCAGTGCCATCGGTAGGGTTTCTGGTGGCATGCCAATAAAATTAGTTACTGGAGCAAGTAAATTGACAAACAGATCAAGTGCACCTGAACTGCGCAGCATGCCGACGGCAACTAAAATGGCGACTAAGAATGGGATGATACGTAAAGCGATAGTAAAACCCTCTTTGCCGCCTTCAACTATGGCATCGTAAACTTTTACTCCGCGAATAACCCCATAAAGAACAAAAGCAGCAATTAGTAACAGTAACATCCAGTTACTAAAGGCAGAGCGTAGTGCCACAGACCAACCTTCATAAAGAGAACGCTCATATGCAGCCCAGCTAAATGTTGCCAAAATTGCAAATACCGCTATCCAACCAATAAGCTTATTAAAGGTACTAGCTTTGGGTGGTTCGCGCTCGATTATAGCTGTTGCTTCGTTAACTTGTTGATTTTGTTGAGTAATAATGGTGTCTGGCACCGTTTTCGCTACGTTTTCAACATAAATGGTGTCTGGCACCGTTGGCACCGTTGGTGCAAACGCTGGTGCAAACGCAATGAAGAGCTTAGTGAGTATGATAGCAACACCGGTTGAGATAGCTGTAGCAAGCAGGGTGGTTAAAAAGATTGAAGCTGGGCTATTTGAACCAAGCGAGGCGCGCAAACCAATAACTCCAGTTGGGAATAGCGCTAGGTTAGAAGTATTAATTGCCAAAAATAAAATCATAGCGTTGGTAGCAATGCCTTTATGTTTATTGAGCTTATCAAGCTCATTCATCGCTTTAAGACCGAAGGGGGTAGCAGCATTAGCTAAACCAAGCATATTCGCGGTGAAATTTAGAATCATCATACTCATGGCCGGGTGTTCGGCAGGAACATCAGGAAATAACCTTACCATTATTGGTTTTAACCAACGAGCGACTGTGCGTAAAAGCCCGCCTTCTTGCAGCACC
Source organism: Deltaproteobacteria bacterium (assembly GCA_016931625.1). Lineage (NCBI taxonomy): Bacteria > Pseudomonadati > Myxococcota > Myxococcia > Deltaproteobacteria bacterium. Next base: position 5,524 of record JAFGEK010000072.1, read on the forward strand.
CGCATCAATCCTAAAAACAGGGCCATAATGCCAACTAAACCTATAGCTAAAGTGACTGCCCCTGAGGCGCTATCAACAACAGCTTTGGCTACCGAATCGAGTTTGTTTTGAGTTGCGCCTACTACTAGCGCCACCAAAACCATAGTTATCCAAATGGCATTAAGCATGGCTATAAGCCTTATCGTATGTGCTTTCATAATGCGAATTTTGAGAGGACTTTAATTCGGGACACTCCTAGGTTAAAAACGACGGTTTTTTAATATTTTGGTAGAGCGTTCCCGTTTAATGGCGGTAGAGCGACTAATACGATAACCTTTGCTTAGACAAAGCACCTTTGGAGGTCACAAATTATGGGTCCACAGCTGCTTATTTCTCTTGCCTTGATAATACCAAGTTCAGAATCAAATCCACTAGTTATTCGTGATTATAATTATCGTGAAGTAATCAATCGTGTGGTGGCTATGCCTAGTGATAACGACCTGCACCTTCGCGTTAATCGTATGGGCATGAATGTACTTAATGTTTTGTGGGAAGATACTGGACGTGCGGCAGGTTCGGCTCTTGGCCCCAATATTAGTGATGTCACTTTACAAGTTCGTGAGCAGGTCCCAGGAGGAATACAAACACATTTATTGCCGGTGATTCGCTTTCCAAATTTTACTGATAAAACCGGTGATATTAGGGCGGGCAAGTTATGGGTTCGAGTAGGCAACCACAAAAAAGGTGAATCTCTACATGCGGTGCCACTAAGCAAGGTGCTTTCAAACCTAAGGACCTATCTTAGCGACCCTGCAAGTTTGCGCGGCAGCGATGATTTTACCGCTCGACGCGATACTCATTATCTTGTGAGTGCGCAACATGTGTTTGTACCAGTGCCCAAAGGCGGCAAAGCTGAATTTAATCCTGTTATTTTTAACTACCAAAGTGCTCCCGGATCGCCTGCGGTGTTGGCATTATTAGTTACTCGCGAAGGTCTCTCGGCAACTATTGTCGAAAATAAGCCTGGTGATCAAACCCTGCAAGGTTGGGGGCAGCAATTATTTTTTAATAATGCGGGTCAACGCACCGTTTTTACCGCAGAACGTCGTAGCGATGTTAAAGCTCGTATCGAATCTGGAGCAGCAAAACCAACTGACCAAGGTGCCTTAGAAGAAGGCGCTGATATGATGATGGTAATTCAAGTACCGTTAAAGCATGAAAATCGCGGTTATTTAATGGGCAACGCTGCTAGTGGTGCTATGCCAATGGAGAGCGCGGCGCCCATGAAATATGAAGAGGACAAAAAATCAAGAATGCGATCAGACGTAGAGAAAGCCGTGATCGGCCATGGTGAAGATATGGGGCCGTTTTGGGAAATGGGCAATATGAAGCTTGAGCGCGATCCACAATTTCCGGTGCGGGTGACTGTGCAGTTTTATCGTGCAACTTCAAACGGGATTGTTAGTGAACAAGATCTTCAAGACGTCAAACAGCTTATTCGTAAAGTTTATGATGATGCTGATTATGTCGGTTCTTTAGTGGTTCCTTATGGCCCTCGTTATCGACCAACTGACTGGATTAAAGATGACCAAAACGGTGGTTCGTGGCTGCCCTGGGGCGAAGACCAACGCCAAGACTATTAGAGTAGTGTCCCAAATTCTTTTAATGTAATTGCCTAGCCGGTCAGACAGCGGTAAATGAATATATTATGGGTCAAAAAGAAGAACTTTTACGACGTACACGTTTAGTAAATGATACCAATGAAGTTAGCTCAAGTTCCACAAAAGCCGATAATAATGAAGCGCAAACTAAAGTAACAACCACTCCGATACCAAGTAATCGTCGACAACTAGGTGGCTATGAATTGCTAACTCGTATTGGTTCTGGGGGGATGGGTGAGGTTTGGTTAGCGCGTCATAAAATGTTAGGGCGCTTATCAGCAGTAAAAGTTGTGAATCCTTATTTGTTGGGGGCTGCCAATAATCGGGTTAGTCTACAAAAGCGTTTTGCCCGTGAAGCGCAGGCTATTTCTGCTTTGCGTTCTCCGCATACAGTACAATTGTATGATTATGGCACTGCTAGCGATGGTTCGTTTTATTATGCAATGGAGTTGCTCGAAGGTTATAACTTACACGAGCTGGTTGAACAATTTGGCGCCGCAACTCTGCCTTATACCCGAACTATTTATTTGTTGCGCCAGGTCTGCGAGTCGTTAGCCGAAGCCCATGAGCTTGGTTTAGTGCATCGAGATCTTAAGCCAGCCAATGTTTTTGTTGCCCGCCTAGGGTTGATGCGCGATTTTGTTAAGGTGCTTGATTTTGGCTTAGTGCGCCCGGTTGATGAAAATACCGGAACTATGGTGACCAGTACGGGCATCATTGCTGGTTCCCCAGCATTTATACCACCAGAAATAATTAAAGGTAGCTCAACGCTTGATGCCCGGGCGGATATTTATTCGCTGGGCTGTCTTGCCTATTGGCTTACTACTGGTCGTTTGGTGTTTGAAGGTGCAACCGCTTTAGAAGTTGTCGTAGGCCATGTAGAGCGTCAGGTGCAACCGCCTAGTAGCAAAGGCGCCAAAAATATACCACCAGTTTTTGAAAAGCTGATAATGGAGTGTTTAGCCAAAGATCCCAACGCGCGCCCGGCAAGTATGCAAGAAGTAGCCAGAAGGTTAATCGCCTGTCAGAACGAGTTAACTACTACCTGGAGTGAAAATAACGCCGAGCAGTGGTGGAGTGAACATCCAGCACCAAATTATAATTCCTGGCGAAATGAGCAAACGATAAACGCCTTATCTCAAGAAGAACGCGATGCGGTCGTACGTGAATGTCATGGCAATCTCGAACACTACTTTACTAAAAGTCGTATAGATTTATTTGATTTTGAGCGTCGCTTAGAAATGTTACGTGCAGCTGAAACTCCAGCAGATTTCGTTGCAGTGATGCAGGGTTTAGAAGAAGAAGAATCGGGGGCGGTAACAAGTTCTGCGACAGATAGTGAGGCTAAGGAAAATGCGGCCAATACTAAAAATATTAAAAATAAAAATGATAAAGTAAAAAATAATGAAACAATTCAGCAAAACACCGCAGAGACACAAACTAATGAAGTAAATGAAGCCAACAATAAAACAGAGAAACAAGATATTCAACAAGCAAAAGATATTAAAGATATGATGGGCCAGGCAAGTGAAATAAAAGATACTGAAAATAAAAATACATCTTCAGCACCATTGCCGGTGCAGCGCAATGCTGCCATAGCTTTGTCTACTGAAAGTACGGTGGTTAGTATTCTCGGTACTACGATTAGGCGTGGACGCTGGAGTCCGTCGCGACTAATGCGTTCAATAGCAATTATGGGTACAAGTGAACTAGATTTTAGCGATGTTACTCTTCCCCCAGGTACGACAGAGGTGCAAATAGTTTCGGTATTGGGTGATACGGCTATAATCGTGCCACCTAACATTGAAGTTGATATGCAGGGCGTCAGTATTTTAGGGGATTTTCGTCGAGTTGCCGGTGATTTAACCCCTGTAGCCAATGAAGCGACACCTATTTTAAAGGTTCGCGGGGTGGCGATATTAGGCACAGTGCGCGTGCAAGTGAAAAAACAAGAAGAAATTACAGATACCCAAAATAATGACAAACCTCGTAATATGCGTGAATTAAAACGAGAAATGCGCCGTCGTAAAAAATCTTGGTGGTAAGGGTATTCGGGTGAATATTTGTATATGGCCGAACAAGCTTATAAACAAGCGTTGCCAACATAAGATTTTAGTATTGCGCAAAAATACTATGTTTTAACTACTAGTTATTATGCGAAATCATTAGAATTTAAAGAGCCAAGTTTTGCTTTAAATGATCGACAAAGAATTGATGCCCATTTTACTTTGGGTAATATATATGTTCAGTTTAACAATAGATATGATTACGAATAAGAACAGTTAAAATATGCAACTCAGGCATAGCAATTTTTAGTCCTAAATTATCCATTCAA
>JAFGEK010000073.1 GCA_016931625.1 Deltaproteobacteria bacterium
CTATTGCAATTAGTCGACTTGCTTTAAAGAAAAAACTTGATCAATGCTAAGGCCTTAAGGCGGTGGTTGTTACTTATACTGACGCATTAATTTATACTAATGCATTTTTTTTTAATACTGATGCATTTGTTATTTCAACCCACTCCCTTGTAATTTCGACCTTCGGTAAGAAATCATTTATTTGGGTTGATTAAGATCTCTTGTCCCCTTTGACAACCTATGGACTCATGAAGGTTTGCCCATCGGTGTGGTTCGATAAGTCCTACTCGACCCACAAGAACACTATACTTGTAATTACTAGACGCTTAATTATTATATAAATCACTTATATCTGATGCTGAAAGTGCTCGGTTATAGATCCTCACGTCATCCATTTCCCCTATGAAGTAATCTGCAGCTTGCGGTGAAGTGACAGGCATCGTAGCTACTCGGGTGATATCTGATGTAACTGCGGGAGTTCCCAGTAGGTTATCTACTGATACATCCGGTTGACCATTAATATAGATAGTCATCGTCCCATTACGATATGTCATGGCTACATGGTACCATTGGTTATGGGTTAATGAAGTTGTCGAGGTTAGATATTCTGGCTTATCAAGCCTAATACCAGCATAAATACGACTATCAGCAGTTAATTGTATAGAAAAAGGATGTATATAATGGCCTTTGCGTATAATGAAACCACCATCAGCATGTGTTTTCACCCAAATTGCAATTGTCAGCTCATTGGTTTCAGAGATTGCAAAGTCATTCTCTCCTAGATCTAAGTAATCCTGGCCATCAAAGAATAATGCACCTTCTTGGTTGTTTAGCCTATCAACGACCGGTTCAGTGCACGACCGGTTCAGTGCCAGAGTCTACCACATTATCGATATTACCTGTGGCGTCATTAATATTACCTGCACTTATTGGTAACCAAACTTGCAGTGCCTCATCCATAGAACATTTATCATACCAACACATATATGATTTATCGTCACACGCAATAGTTTCACAATTAGCGAGATTAGGACAAAGTGACGCATCAGCTGTAGCGATACAAACACCAGAGTTGCAATGAGAGGATTTGCCACACTCACCAGCAACGCTGCATGTATTGGCGTCATTTGGAATGTTCTCACAGCCTCCGCCTGAAGCTGCAATGCAGACGTCATCTGTACAGGGGTTGCTATCGTTGCATAGCTGGTTCATTGGCAAATATGGGCATTGTTGAGTTTGTGCATTACAGTCTAGCGTACAATCGAGGTCATCAGACGGGCAAGGTATAGGGCCTGCTACACATTTGCCATTATTGCAGGTCTCACCATTACACCAATTACATTCTTTATCACCTAAGCATTCAGCTTGACTGCAGAATAACTTAGCCCAGAGCACATAAAGACTTTTACCAAAGCGCAGCTCAGCTTCACTGGTATGTGGATGCCTGCCAGTCGTTTCGTTATATTCTTGACAACAAGTGCGTAAATTTGTGCCTTCAAATACACATTCACAATCTGGATAATTCCACCCTTGCTCGGTCTTGAGGCATAGTTCATTAGTAATCAGACTGCGTTCTCTAGTAGAGATAACGTCGGTGTAATCAAAGATAGGTACCATCCCATCATAATCTGCAAAAAGCATGGTATTAAAGGCGTTGGCAGTTGTAGTATCTTCATGTCCACCATAATCGCCACAGTAAATATTGCAGGCAAAATAAATAAAATGAATATAATTGAAATCAGCTCTTAAACCATCAAGCATTTCTGTATAGGCAATATATAACTCATCATAATAGTCGTAATTATCCCCATCGGCTCGCATCTCAAGCATGGCAACATCTATATCGTCATAATAATAATCCCTGACAGTACTCTCAAACTCAGGGATGGTTTTCGGTCTTGGCAACTCACAAAGGTTGAGAACAATGTTGCTTATGGCAAATGCATTTTCTGGAGGAACATTAGGATCAGAAGAAGTAGAAGAAATGTAAGGAATTTCACTGCCATCACGCAGGTTATATTGTTTTTTAGATATGTAGTACCTGTCATGATCGAGCAATGCTAATTCAAAAATACCATTAAGAAGATTTTGGCCATATGAACGACTGTGTAAAAGATATTTCTTGCTGCGAATGATTTCTAGGCATTCATCAGTAATGCTATCAAACTCAGTATTAGTCTCGTGGCCCCCAACATATATACCAGCTGGATAAAATACCGGGTCATGGTTATCTGGTTTATCATCACCGCCTGAGGTATTGTTATTGCCTGACGGCTCAGTATTTTGATTATTATTATTATTATTATTGCTACTGTTATTATTATTTACGTTTTGGCTGCTGGTATCATTATTCGGTTCAGAAACAATGTTGAGAGGCTCATTGCAAGCTGCACAGAATAACGAGCAAAAAACACAAATCTTTGAAAGCCAGTAGACCATATCATTACCTCGATATTAACTGAGTTTATTATTATTTGCTTACTCTTTTTAGTATACGTTGCCCTTTCCATACAGTATCTTTTTTTAACCAAATTATTTAAATAATTGACGAATTAATATTGCAAGCACCACTATTAATGAAAATAAATACCCACTAGCCGCAGCCTGACAACCAGATTGAGCACTCATAAAGCTTTTCTTTTTATTATTAGATTCTGATTCACTTTGTTCATTATCTGGTATATTATTTTGATTCGGATGATCTACTGCTGGGCCAGTATTTGCATCATCAGGAAAATCCGGCACGCTGTAACCATCATAGATAGCTTGAGCTACAGCGCTTTTGTTGCCGTTACTGTCAAAGGCGCGAGCGGTAATTATTTTTGCCGTGGTTTTAAAAGGGACGGTATAAAAATTTGAGTTTTCATCAGGAATACTATCATCTAAAGTATAACGAATCGTTGCAGTTGGCTCAGAACATACAATAGTAATTTCTAATGAATCGCTAGCATATACATCCGGCACCGGGCTGATACCCACATATGCGGTATCAATAGGGATAGGATGATTGCCCCCGGGTAGCTTATAGCGGTAAGTCTCCCACATGTATTTCTCAAATGGGTCAGAAAATTTATATAATTCATTTATAGTTGTTTTCGTGGTTATCCAGGTGGCAAATAAATTACCGGTATACTTTACTATTGTATCTTTTATGCTCTGCAAATCTGCCATGCGCCAACGGTCAGCATAAGCGAAAAAAGAAGCATGATTCCATAAAGGTTCTGCTTTCATCATACGAGCGGCAAGTGCTTGGCCTGACATGTATGGATTAGTACAACAAAGTTTATATTCATAACTATTAGCGTCATGCCCATCTCTTGTCCAAGTGCTGGGGTAGCGGGTATCTGTCCTTGACTCAAGCTGCGTAATATGGCTTTGAAAGGCTACATTTTCGCCACTCCAGGTAGGAGCAAAATAATAATGTTGATCTTCACTGAAGATCGCCCCCGCCAACGTCTGCATATCTTTATCTTCTAACATCATACCGGCAAAAATAATCGGCCACTTGCGACCGCTATGGCATCCTCCTATAGCTTGCCACTCAGTACGCGCGCCACTGTTGACGAGACCCCACAAATCAATACCTACTTGAATATAATTTATTAGCAGTCGTTCTTTTTGCAGTTGTGGATAATTAAGGTGCAGCATTAACGCCGCTTTACTAACAGCCCATACAAACCATTGACCATAAGATGGCATGTGATCATACGGCGCTTCCTTGCCAAATGGTATATGATCAAGCCAAGGTTGCTGAAATTTACGGATCCATTCTTCGATATCCGGCGCATTATCAGGTAGGGGCAGAGAACTTAAAAGCTCGCGTTTAAGATTACGAGCTAGATAAACATGACTTTTCGTAGGGTCATTAGCTGGTGGTGGCGCATAAGATGGCCTAAAAGCATCCGGTGGTTGCGGAGTAGCAACACAGGTAAGTATCGGCGCCGTATCAATGGGCCGGACATAATAACTATAATTTTTTTCTTCCATATTATATTCTGGTTCTAATGGCCGACTCTTAGTAGAAACCAACGAATCACCCGGATTTAATGTAATAATCGGTTTTTTAAAATTTTCAGGATGATAATAATCTCCTACGAAGCCTAAACGGCTGTCATAAGCTGCAGTACGGCAACAGGGATTTATCATCGAGCCATTGCGAGCCCACTGATTCGGCCAATCTATTACTTCATTAATATGACATTTACTTAAATAACCTTCTCCCTCTCGCTTTCCACCTGGTCCTCTTGGGCATTCAATTAATGTCCAACCTGCATCTACAACCTGCTGGCCGAACAACGGTGGAGGATCAATATCTATAATAGTTGCCTGGCCTACCACATACCAGTCGCCATTGATAAATTTACCAACCGGCATTGGTTTATCAAACGTCCAGGTAACTCCGTATTGTTCTATAATTTGTCTATTTTCTAACTGTGGGATCTGTATATCCATATCTTGGGTATAAACAGTAGTTGGAATAGGATCTATGTGCGAATAGCCCCAGTCCTCCTGCGCAAAACACTTTTGACTTGATAATAGTAAAATAGTAAATGCGAAAGAAAATAATGCTAGATAATATACAAATGAGCCACTTACAGAACTAACTTGTAAGCCTTTTCCTGCGTCGCTCCCGCGAAAGCGGGAATCTATAATGTACTGTTTTTGCTTTTTGTTATGGATTCCCGCTTGTACGGGAATAGCGTTTTTTCGATTTATTTTTAAAATTCTATTCAGTATTACAAATGGATTAAGTAAATAACATTTATTATACTGTTTCATTTGCTTACTCCTTGGTTGCTATCTCAAATTTCGAGATAGCCCCGGCAATACCAAATTTATTAATCGATCTCACTTCAAGATATGTTTCTACTGAATCAAGCTGCCAGAGATAAGACTCCTTATTATATTCAAACCATTCACCACCATCTATGCGGATCTGATAGGTTTTTAAATTAGGAGTGAATGTTTTAAAACTTAAGGTGATTGTTGCTGCGTCTTGTATCTCAGCGGTAACTTGTACTTGTTGCATAGCAAAGTAGGGGTCTTTTGCTGGGTCTTCGGTAGGAATTATTAATGATGATGCTCCAGAAAGCCATTCGGTGGTGTCATCTGAAGCTGAGCAGATATTTTGAGTACATCTAGTGATAATGCTCCATCCATATTGCGGCAGCTCATTCATAAAATTAGTATTGGGAAGATAGCAATTATTAGCGAATTCCTCCGCCGGGTAACCATCTTTTTTATAATATTTCTTGTTGGGGTCTTTTAGGTCTTCTGGAAAATCTAGAGTATCTTGAAATTCTCGATATTTATCTGGAGGTACTAGTGCTGCTATTGCCGCTGCCCCAACTTCAAGCGCCTTTTGTATTCTTGGCAGTTGATCGTTGAGATATTTTTTTCGATGTTCATAAATAATCAGATTGGCGCCATTGGTAGCAAAGAAATCCTGGCGAATCTCATAAGCATTTAGTGGCATACCCTTTAAATTAGTTACATAGACATCCTGCATTGGATCTAACATGATCCACTTGCCATATTGATTAGACCATAATTCAGTAACGCTATGCTGTGCAGTAGCTTTAGTATAATAACCTAAGCTAAAAACACTGGGCCGCTTTAAGGCCACATGGCGACAAATCCAACCCAACGAAGCTGCGGCTGACACCAAAATCTGCACAGCTTGACTACAATTGGCTCGATCACCATTCGCCAACCGCTCAAGAATAAATAAAGCCCCTGTAGGCACTTCTTTAGGATATTCTGGTTCAGGTGCCCCGTATAATTTAATTTGATGAAACACCCACTCCATAAGTAGTATTTGCCTTTCAAATTCTGTAGCGCCGGATTGAATTACTTCATCAAGCTTATACTTGGTGCGCAATGTGTGCAGTTTTTCATTTTCAAAGGTGTCAAAGCCGAACTGCTCAAACCGCTGTGTATATATATTATCTACATAGGGCTCGACACTTGGTTCGGTGATAGTTAATGTTGCCGTGTTGCCGATAGGTATTGTCTTAATGTTTTGTATCTGAGTGTCATGCGGCTCATATTCTTCGTATGGTTTTTCTTCTATATTTGGGTCTGATTGAGGTGTATCAGAAGTACTGACTTGTCCTACATTGCCGCACCCTAGACTGAATATAACGACAAGTATTACACTACTGGGTGCTACTATTAAGGAAAAATTCATTTTGAATTCTCGCATAGTTAGACATCACCTAATAAGAATTCAAATCGAATTCTTAACTGCATGCCCGTTAGTTCCAGTTAAGGGATAAAATGTTCAAAAAATGTAAGTTGATATTTATTTGATGAATATTTTTACGTATTTTCTTTTGATAAAGTTGGGTCTTCTGTTTTCTAATGTGGATCTTCTGTTATTGAAGGAGCACTTGGTCCTGATAAAGTCTGCTCTGTCATTTCATTGGATAGTGGAAAAACAAGGAGAGTTACAACCCGAAGAAAGCGCAAAAGTCTATGTCATAACTCAGCACTGGTGCCAACTCATAGCCAACAGGATCACGTTACGGCACAAGAGCATGTTTCTTACGACAAAACAGGTTCGAGGGTGAGTATCAGACCTCAAATAGGGGTTGTGCTATGCTAGATTTGGCCGTGTTGGTTTGCGAGGATGACGTTCGGTGCCATTGGCATTATCGAGCGTGGTGCACAAGTGTTCTCTGGATATCTCTTTTCATAGAAGAAGGAATTAGCACATATTTTTAAGTTACATCAGGTTGATCGTAGACCAAGAAACTTTGGCTTTCAATATTAGTGGCGATAAACCCACCTATCTTTGAAGCACCTCGCATAATAGCGTTAATGCTAACCAGCAACATTTTCCACGAATAAGACAAAGCAACCGCACCATAGTCGTACGGTACAATCAGCGATGTCTTTTCTTTTTCGCGTGGCATAAGATGGGTATAAGATGCAAGCAGGCTAAAACCATTTATTTCTCTGGTACGCAGCTCAAACTCGAGATCCTGGATAATCGATTCACCACTATTGCGATAGGGTAGATTGTTTTGTGGTGGCTGTATGAGATTGTCGATCTTAGTGTGGAAAAATGTCATTGTACCTTGAGCATAATCTAAAAACTTTTGTGCATAGCCATCGTCGCGGTAGTGCTTGACAAAGGCAGCTACTTTTAAAGCATCAAGTTTATTGGCAAGGTTGATAGCAACATAACGATTGTTGAGATCACCACTGGCTACCATTGAATTGTTACGCTTGCGATTGGTCTTTATATCAATAACTCCTAAAAAGGCATTAGCACCATATAGAGCAGAACCTGGTCCACGAATGATTTCAACCTGCTCAACATTCTCGATAGCGATGGGATTAATAGCGCCACCAGTAAACATGTCGTTAAGCCGTTGCCCATCAATCAACACTAAGACATAATCATGTTCAGTTGTATTGCGACCACGTACCGATATGCGAAACACTCCATTACCATTGTCAGTTGTACCCTGAAACCCAGGAACAAAGTTAAGCAATCGCTCTATAGTACGAACACCAAGACGCATAATATCTTTGCGCGTAAAAACCGTTACCGATGAAGGCGCTTCCAAATTCGTTGTTTGCTGCACAAGAAATGCCCAATTTACGCAACTCTCGATAAATGCGAGGGCTTCCATATTTACAATTATGCGCCATATAAATATTGCGTATTTGCACCAATAAAAGCTCATCTTGTTGCTGTCGTTTTTGTTGCATACCGTCATCAAGCCATTGGTAATAGCCTGAGCGCGATAGCCGCAAAAAACGGCAGAGCAAGTTAGTTGGGTACCTATTTATCAATTGATGCATCAAGCGGTGTACCTTACCGATGCAATTTCGCGAAAAAAGTTGTAGCTTTCTTGAGTATCTCACGCTCCATTTTTAGCGTTTTGTTCTCATGGCGAAGCTTCCTAAGCTCTTCGTCGCGCTCGGTTAGGCGGCCATGACCTGAAAAGAAAATCGTCGCTGCAGCGGTGGAGATCGACAAGCTATGCCAGTATGTCCCATCGCTCAGCCGCAGCTACACAGGCCGCCGTCCCGACCCACCACCCTGGGAGCTGTGCTGGCCGAGGCTTCGCTGGATTCGGGCTTGACAACGGGGGGCCTTCTCATGGAAGTCGGGATTTACCTATCTGTGTCAAGCATTGTTCATGTCCAATAGAATTGCAACTGCCAGGCACACAGTAGCGTATTAAAATACTATCTAAATAAGTGTATGCCTCACGACCACTGAATGTGAGACTATGTTCTCCTTTTAAAAGACTCCATATTGTTGGTTCACGATCACTACAGGTATCGCTGCAGGTCTCTTCAGTGCTAATATTGGTTACATTTACAGCTTGCCAAGAAAATTCAGATAACTGACCAGCATGATAAACGGTTGGTTCGTTGCCGGTTGTTGCGCCATCATCAATTGTTACAAAAAACGAATTACAGGCGCCACTGTTAGTACAGTAGGGTAATACAGGTTGGGTGCGTATGCGAGCATCGATGACATACTGGCCTGAATAAGGAGCAAAAAAAGTAAAACTAAATAAGCCCGCATTCTCTTCGTTAGTAAACACATAGTTACCTCCAGAGGCATTTACATCATCGCCAATTTGCATCGGGGTTACTATTTGGGCATCTTCAGCTTCTAAATAAATACAAGCAGATTCTGGATAGGCTTCAATGTTACGATAGCCACAGCCACTATTAGTTATAGCTGTAAAAAATATTGCGATTATAATTATATAGAGATTACTGGTCACTTTCTCGCCTCTAATGCACGCAATAATTGCACAGCATCGTTGTGAAAACGACCTTGTGGATAATTGGTAATATATTTTTTAAGTAATTTTAATCCACGCTGTTTGTTAGGCGAATGATCAATGGCAAGCTGTGCTGCAGCATAAAAAGCATCTTCGGCTTGAGTTGTGCCCGGGTAAGTGCGGGTGACGGTTAAATAACTTTCAATGGCAATAGCCGGATGTCCGTCAGCAAGTTCTGCCTCGGCTTCAACAATCGCCAGTTCGGCGAGCCAATGCTTATTATATCGAGTATTATTACGGGCACGGCGAATAAGTATACGCGCCTCTTTGATACGGCGTGCCTTAATACGTGTGCGTATTTCAGCTATACTTGGAGTTTTGGGTGCTAACGTTTTATCTGATTTCGTCGATTTGACTATAGCTTTATTGGTAGATGATGTGGCGCCTATAGCATTGTTTGTAACCGAAGACTTCATACTTAAAGAATTAGCTTTGATCCGTTGGGCTTTACCTGAACCAAGAATACTATTTTGACCAGTAGCGATCTCAGTGACTTCGATTTGTCCTTGCTGTACTGTAACCACTGTTGTTGTAGCAATATCATTGCGCTTTACGGTAAAGCGAGTACCGATTACACGTATTTTTGCCTCAGCAGTTGCTACGAGTAATGGTGCGTTTTGTGGCTGTGGCTTGACCTGTAGATTAATAGAGCCTTTATGAAGAACGATTTTTGTGTTTAATTTATTATTAATATAAACTTTGGTGCCTGTATTTAGTTGTATCTGTGACTTGTCTCTAAGTTGCAACATCGCATCGCTTTTGGCGAACAGCAGAACTTCATCAATGAACAAATCACCGTCTTTAAGTAACGATACGTTATCAATTGCAACTTGGCCAGCAATAATTTTATTGCCATGATTTTCAAACCGCTTCATGAAAGCAATGCCAATTACAGCGCAAATAAGTGTAGCCAAGGCCAAACCGAGAACTGGCCTAAGCATTATGCGGCGTTTGGGTGTGGCTATAGATAATCGGGCAATGGTAGAAGATAAAAGTCGTTGCTGCTCATTATCATTAAGTATTGGTGGTAAGGTTTGCCTAAGTTCATAAAGAGCAGTTTGTACTAAAATTTTGTATGAATGACAGCTTTTGCAATCTTGTAAATGTTGAGCTGACGCTACCGCAAGAGATGCATCAGGTGAGCCTTCTAAAGTTAGTTGCACTAATTCTTCGCGTATAATTTTGCATCTATCAATCATTATTATTCACCTCCTCCCCATATGAAACACAAGCATTAACTTCTTCAGTCATACCTCGAGCAAAAGCTTTACGCGCCCAATAGAGTCGCAAGCGCGTTGTTGAACGGCCTGCGTTCATCATCGTGGCGATATCGTCAACACAGTGTCCCATTGCCCGTAATACAAAAGCAATACGATGATTAACAGAAAGTTTTCCAAGTACACGATGGCATTTAGCAAGAGCTTCGCGAGCTTCTAAGCGTTGTTGCAAATTTTGAGGATCAACTACTTTCTCTTGCATATAATCCTCACTGCTTACAAATCCGCGTGTTTTTCTTTGTCGCCAAAAATCTCTTACAACATTCACACATATGCTACCCACCCAGCTAGAAAGCGCAGCTTCTTGGCGCAGATGTTTAAGACCAATAAGTAATCGTAGATAGACCGTTTGTTGCAGGTCATCGAGATCTGCCATTGAGCCCACGAGTCTAAATAAAAAGCCACGAACCAAATCAGAGCACTCATATAACACCAGTTTTTGAGCTGAACGATCTCCTTGGGTCGCTCGTTTAATTACCTCTTTACTCAAGTCTGAGACACGATTACACCTCTTTGTTGATTTGACGGAGCTTGAGGTCATTTGACTAAAACCGTGTTGCGATTGCGATCGCAAGGTTAGGTTGCACCCATCCAGACTGATATACAGGTTGTTTAAGTACTAGAATTCTCAGGTTTTTTCTGAGCACATCAGCTCCGAGGTGTAGCAGAATATCAAAATGAGATGTAGTATGAAGTACTCCTCCGACACCCACGGATATAAATGGAAGAAGTGTTGAAAGATGACGGGGCATAGTTTCACCTGCGTGCAATTTGGTATCGGTACGAAAATAAAGTACCCCACTTTCAAGATCGGTAAAAAATGAAAACATACCGCCAGCGATTCGTTGTGCAAAATAATAGCGCCCAAGCGCAGCAAATCGTGTAACTGCAGTATTACCTGCACCAGTTTGGGTTATTTCATGATGTCGCAGGCTTTGGGTACCGCTAATACCTGCTAACCATGATCCTTGAGCCCAAAATATTAATCCCCCAAAAGATGGTATTACCGTTTTAGAAAGAGTTAAGGTGCTACCCATGGCTATTAATTCAATGCCAACACCTTTTGCTGGTTGAGCATTTTTTTCATGCGCGTCGTTTTCATTAGCCAAAGCAAGCGGTAAAGTCGGCAAGGTTTTTTGTGCATTTTGTTCAATATGATTGGCATCTTCTTGATGAAGCATCATCGCGGTACGCAAGGCACTGCGTAACTTAATTGCAGCTAAACGATAAATCCGCGAATCATTAATCTGATTGCTATTAAAGTTTACTTCTACGGCTAAGGGTTTAGCATCAATTTGATTTACCACCATTACACAGGCAGAAAATCTAACACCAATATCCACAGCAAGACTTGACCACCAGGCGACATAAGTTGAACTATGTTGTTTTGCTAGTCTTAATGCTACCTGGCGCTGTTCGTCGATATTGTCGATAAATTTTGTTTTTACAATTTGGTGGGGGATATCATTTAAGTAAACAGACAAATATTTATTTAATATTGTTTTATTTAGACTTTGTTCTAGAGGGGTATATTCGATTAAAAGCACAGGTGGTGTCTGTAGAGCTAAGAGATCACCAGCACCTACGATGAGAGTAAAAATAACCACCAAAATTTGTAATAATTGGTGGATATATTGTTTGTAGGATGCTTTATTCTTCACAACAGACCTACACCAAGGGCTATCTCGAAAAGTGATTAAATTACATTAAAGATAAATAACTCCATTTCTCCGCGGCGGTATTTTAAATGAATTCAATGCTAAAGTGTGGCTAATTTCTGCAATGATTGCAAGTACGCCTGTGGTACACCAATGTCAAATCGCTGTCCTTGTACCATGTAACCAATAACTCCATCTTCTCGGCGTAGCCTATCAAGGCAAGAAGTAAGTTGAAATTCGCCTTTTTCCCTAATGTTGTTTGCTATATGCTCTTCTAAATAGTTGAAAATTTGTGCTGATAAAACATATTGTCCAAAAATAGTGCAATATTGATCTTCTGGTAGTCCTGCCATGCGTAAATACTGAGTGGCATATTCAATGTTAGGTTTTTCGGCAAACTCAGATATTGTCATTGTTGATGGCGGATCTAGCCAAGTGCCAACTACTGTTCCAAAATGATGAATTAATTCTGCGGGTGTAGTATGTAATCCTACAACGCTTTGTCCGTATTTTTCATAAACCTCAAGCAATTGGCGGGCGCAGGCCGTATCAGTATTTGAGGCATATAAATGGTCACCGAGCATTAACAAGAAAGGCTCATTACCTACCCATTCACGAGTGCAGTATACAGCGTCACCAAAACCATTTTGAGTTTCTTGTTCAATAAAAGTAATTTTATGTCCGATATTAAGTATATAATCAGATAATTCCTTAGCTTCTTTTGATAACTTTGCATAATGTTCTATTACTGGTGGTGTGTGAAAATAGTCTTCAAATAATTGCTGGTCACCTTTTTGTACTATAATGCATATTTTTTCAATATCAGCAGCTAGCGCTTCTTCAACTATTAATTGAATAACCGGCTTGGCTATGCCGTGTTTGTCAATTATTGGAAACATTTCTTTTTTCATGGTTTTAGTGGCTGGAAATAGTCTAGTGCCAAATCCAGCCGCAGGAATTACTGCCTTTCGTACTTTTTTTGCACAAGAGAGTATAAGCTTAAGGCATTTCATCTGCAGCTCAGATTCAATAATTTCAATTACTTTATTTTGAGTGTCTTCATTTTTAACCAGTAATTGTGCAGTGCCGTCTCCCTGTGAACCTACCCCTTTGCCCCCGAGAATATAGGGTTGCAATGCCGGGTAAGTTAGCAATTTATGCAATACCGGCGCCGTGAGTTGCGACGGGCATGCGGGTTGGCAGTACGTATCAAATTCTGCCTGCGATTTAGTCATTAATTTACCAAGAGTATTGGCGTCTCCAGTTTCAATAGCTTTCACTGCTTGTTTGGTAATATCTGTACTGATAACGCCTAAATATTTTTGTACACCACGCTGTAGTTCATTATCAGCGAAAGGATAACATTTATTTAATTTGCTAAGAATTTCGCGAGTGTCTTTGCCTGCGCAAAGATCTACAATGACAAAGTAAAAATTATCACCAATTGGTATTTCATCAACTTCAATGCGATCACCATCAAAAGTCATTATTACTGGGCGGGTGCCATAAGCACAACCTTGATCTAATCGACCACAACGAGATGGAGTAGTGATCTCACCCAAGTAACCAAATTCCATCTCGCCGCGTATTGTCATTTTTAAATCGTATATTCGATTAAAAGCACGAGCTACAAGGACGCAGGTGGCAGCACTAGAAGATAACCCCTTTTTCACTGGAAGATCAGTATGGTAATTATTAATTTCTAAACCATATACGCGATAATGGGTTAGTATTTGATAAGCAACTCCAGCTATATAGCTAAACATACCGCCGTTTTGCGCGGCGGCAAGGAGTTTTTCTCTATCCATGGGCAAATCTAAAACTTCATCATTTAGAGATGTTCTAAAAATGAGTCTAGATGGGTGAGGTGTTACTTCAGAATATAGGCCTTGATTTGTTCCAGAAATTAGAGCGAATCCCATTTCTAAATCGCCATTTATGCGACGATATCCACCAGCCCAATCAGTATGTTCCCCAAAAAGACAAATACGACCTGGAACAAAGATTTTCATTAATTTTCACGCTTTCAGTCTACAATTTGAATGACACACTAAAAATAACTTTTTTGGTAATTTTGGCTAAAATCGAGTATAAGCTTTTTAGATACTGACTTTGTTTTCTTTATGCCACAATTGTTGTCATTATCATTAGTTATTTAATAGCATCAAGATGTTAGTAGCGCAGCGAGATTGGTGCTTGTATTTTAAGGCAAAAACGCCGCTTATAGACAGCTACATATGAACCAGTCTCAATCAACAAAGCAGTTTGCAACTGCTAATTTAGATGAGCAATTTCGTTTTGCTTTCGCAAATTCCCCTATAGGCCTAGCTCTTTGCAACTCTGAAGGTATCTGTATTGAAGCAAATTATAAAATGATATCTATGCTTGAATATTCGATTTCAGACATTAAAGGAAAGGTAATAGCATCTTTTGCATATGCTGACGACTCCATTCTCATTACTGAAAAACAGCAACAATTAAACAACACTCAGACAAACTTGGTGTTTGAATCACGTTTTAAAACCAATTCAGGCAATATATTTTGGGCTGAAGTTAATATTTTTTTAATTCAAGATATTAATAGTGGGCCTGCTTATTTTCTTATTTCAATATTAGATATTACTAAATTGAAATCAGCTGAAACCGAAATTAGCTATCTCTTAAATCTGCAAAAAGAAGAAAAGGCGTTTGCTGAAAGCATAGTGCAAACCGCTCAAGCTATTGTGTTAGTTCTCAGTCCATTTGGTAAAATTGTTACCTTTAATCCATATTTAGAGAAATTATCAGGGTGGAGTTTAAAAGAAGTTATAGGTCGGGATTGGTTTGATGTTTTTTTGCCACAAAAAGTTCGAGAATACACACGCGAATTATTTCAACGTGCTATCGCTGATTCGCCAACTCAAGGTAATATTGATTGCATTGTCACACGTGATGGTCGTGAGCTTTATATTGAGTGGTATGATAAAACTTTAAAAGATTCAAATGGTTATATTACCGGTTTACTATCAGTTGGGCAGGATGTAACAGCGCGTAAAAAAGTAGAAGAGACTTTAAATTATCAAAAGATGCTGCTTGAATCACAAAATCAAGCATCCCTGGATGGTATTATTAATATAGACGTTCAAGGACGTATTTTGTGGCACAATCGTAGGTTTGTCGACATGTGGGGGATACCGCAAGAGGTGCTAGCAGTAGGACATGAAGGGGCAATTCTTAATTACATACGCACCCAAATTCGTGATCCTGATACATTTTTGGATAAATTAAATAACCACAATGTACTTGAAGATAGCAGAAGCCAAAATGAATTTTATTCAAATGATGGTCGAGTTTTTGATTGCTATTGCTCGCCGATGATGAATGATGAAGGCAAGCTTTTGGGTCGCGTATGTGTATTTCGTGACATCACCGAACGTAAACTTGCTGAAACCGAACGACAGCAATTACAAACTCGTCTGGCTCAATCTGATCGTTTATCTAGCATGGGGATGTTAGCCGCAGGTGTGGCACATGAAATTAATAATCCACTTTCATACGTATTATATAATATTGAAAGTTTAGTAGAGGATATACCAAAACTTTCTGAATTTACTCAGCGTTGTCATGCAGCATTATTAGCTCAGGTCGGCCAGGAGGATATATTAGAAATATTAGGGGATACCCAGCGTGTTTTTGACCGTATGTTATTTGATGATGTAAGTGATCGTTTGCGTGACGCTCTCTCTGGAGCTTATCGAATAAAAAACATATCACGTAGTCTTGGTACTTTTTCACGTGTTGAACATAATAGGTTGGCTCCAGTAAATATTCAAACTTGTATAGAACATGCCGCAGCGATGGGATTTAATGAAATCAAATATCGCGCTAGGTTCGTTAAAGATTTTTCACAAGTGCCGTTAGTGTTAGCTTCTGATGGAAAATTGGCACAAGTGTTTTTAAATTTACTAATTAATGCAGCTCATTCAATCGATGAAGGTCATGTTTCACAAAATGAGGTTCGCGTACGTACTTGGAGTATTGATGACAAGGTATTTGCTGAAGTGAGTGATACCGGTAAAGGAATAGCACCAGAAAATCAAAAGAAGATTTTTGACCCATTTTTTAGCACCAAAGGTATTGGAGTAGGTACTGGACTAGGTCTCTCCATATGCAAAAATATAATTGAAGAATTCGGCGGTACGATTTCTTTCACAAGTGAATTAGGTAAAGGCACAAAATTTTTAATTATCTTGCCACGCCTACCTGAAGATTGGGACAAAAATATAGAAACAAACGAAATTTATGATGACTCAGAAAAATCATCAATACGAGGCCGTATTCTTATTATTGATGATGAAGCAAGTATTAGGTCATCTATTAATAAGATGCTAAGACATGAGCATAATATTATATCTGTCGAATCAGGTCTTGAAGCAAAAGATTTAATCGAAAAAGATCAAAACTTTGATTTAATTTTTTGTGATTTAATGATGCCAGAAATGTCAGGCATGGAGTTACATTCTTGGCTAACAAAGCATCATAATAAACTAGCTGAGCAGGTAGTTTTTATTACCGGTGGTGCTTTTACCCCAGGCGCTTCTGAGTATTTATCGAAGGTTGGTAATTTACGTTTAGAAAAGCCTTTTGATACTAAAAATTTTAAAAAAATAACTAATGAATTATTGTTAGCTTCTAAAAGCCGTAACATTGTTTAGAGCAGTTCAAGAGGAAACTGCTCTAACGTCGAGGTCGCTTGCGATTTTTGCTTTTGGCCTTGTTTGTTCTTGAGTTTTTCTTTTTAGCTTTCTTTTTTGATTTTAATCTTTTTTTAGCTTTCTTTTTAGTAGATGCGTTATCTTTTGTCTTTTCTGCAATTACATTATTATTAGGATTTAGTACATCAACAAAAGCGTTATCTGCAGTTTTGGGTTCTGGTGCAATAGTATTAATTTTTTCTAATAGTTCTTTTGCTTTTTGGGCATCAAGTTGTTCAAGTGCGACTACCGCATTTTTTGCCCCAGCAATATCACCACCATTTAACTGAGCTAGGCCAAGTCCATAGTTCGTTTGTGCATCAGTCGGTTTGATCATTATTGCACGGCGAAACGCCTCAATTGCAGTTTTCCAGCGTTTGCGTTTAATGGAAGCCTCGCCTAAACGGTTTTGAAGTTCGAAATCATCGGTAAGTATCGCGGCTGCTTGATCAAGAAGACGTAAATTTTCACTATCGGAATCATTAGCTGGGTCTAAAGTCGAAACTAATAGTTGGTAACATTCGCTACTTGTCGTATCTAATTTTAATGCTTGCTTTGCTTCTGCTAGTGCCTGCGGCATTAGATGATAATCTCGATATACTGTTGCGAGTTCAGCGTGCACGCGTGCATCTTGCTTATATTGTCTGACTGCAGGTTTGAGAATACTTAAAGCATCATCAAGACGACCAAGTAATCGTAACGTACGCCCACTTCCTGCAATCGCTTCAATGTTGGTAGCATCATAGAGACGAGCTTTGTCAAACATATAATTAGCTTCAGTATAGCGTCGGCTTTTTTCATATAATTTGCCAAGGTTAACTTGCAGTTGGGCCAAATTTTGTTGGCTTATCTCAGCAGCATTATGTCTTATCGCACGTTTAAGTACATTAATTGCTGCTATACGCTGTTCATTTGCATCTTTTGCCAGTGCTAATTCAATAGTTGCATCAATCAGCAAAGGCTCAATTGATAGGGCAGTATTTAACGATGATATTGCTTCATTATATTGTCCGGCTTGTCTTAGTGCCATCCCAAGGCATAAATGCGATACTGCTGCATCTGGCATGTCTCTAAGTAATGATTGGCAAAAAGGTATCGCTTTATCGCCATGCCCCTGACGTGTAAGCAATAAAGCAATTGCATAAGTCAATTCGTTGCTTTCACCAATTGCTTTGGCTTTTGCAATATTTTTTTCAGCTTCGTTTAGATTTTCTAAACCAATTAAAGCTAAGGCTAAACCTATTAAGGCTGATTGTGACTGCGGATTTTTTTTGATTTCTTGATTATACTGCTGTTCGGCAGCCTTGTATTGGCCACTAGCAATTAAGCTGTCGCTACCACCACCACCAGCATGTTGGATGCTGGGAGCACAAGCCGACAACGCTATTACGAATAATGGCCATATCCAGCATATGCGCAAGTAAACAAACGACATACAACTTTGATATTCTATCATTATCGCACAATAACGCTATAGCTTGACTTCAAAAAATGAGAAAAACTTTTAAATTACCTGAGCGGCAGCGATGTAGTCTTTTACGGCTTGTTCTATTCCAACCTCTAATGCATGACAGATAAGATGATGGCCGATTGATACTTCTTCAAGGTTTTCCATCTCTTGCACGAGCAAGGGTAGGTTTTCGTGGGTTAAATCGTGCCCAGCATTGACTCCTAAACCTACCTTGTGTGCTTGTTGGGCACTTAGAATTACAGCACCTAATTCTGGTTCAACATGGCCTAAATTGAAGGCGCGAGCGTAAGGTTCAGTATATATTTCGATGCGATCAGCACCAATTTCACCTGCTACTTTTACGCTTTGCTCATCTCCTGCTTCAACAAATAAACTAACGCGAATACCTTCTGTTTTTAAACGTTTTATTACGGGTTCAAGTAAAAACGCCCATTTTTTTACCTCCCACCCATGATTGCTAGTTAATTCACCAGGTTTTACTGGCACTAATGTGCACTGAGTTGGATGACATTCAAGTACCAGAGCAACAAATTCTTCGCGAATATCACCTTCAAAATTAGTCTCAGCAGCTTTCACTTCACGTACTACCATGCGAGCATCGTCAGGAGTGATATGCCTCTGATCGGCGCGAGGGTGCACGGTTATGCCATCAGCACCTAACTTTACAATTTTACGAACAAAATGAATAAGGTTTGGTTCTTGTCCACCACGAGCATTTCGTAGTGTAGCAATTTTGTTGACGTTGACGCTTAGCTTAGCCATATTGCCATCCAAGAGGTTGATGGTTAGTAATTACTTTGTGTCAATAACAGACCTGTGACATTACTAACAGAGATCTGTGACCAAACACAGACGATCAATCGTTTTTTATATTTAATGCCTTGTGTCAGAAGGAGAAACTCTGTAAAAGACTTACTTTAACAGATGGTGGTTAATTTTTCGACAGTGGGGCTAGCATAACTTAGACGCAGTGAGCCGTGAAATTATTGGGAAAATGGCTTGACGTCCCTTGGTTGTGTCGCATATCGCCTGCCCTCATTGTGTAAAACTCGTCACAGATAACGGCGCTAACGGGGGGTGGTGCTATGGAGAGCGGTGCAATGGCCCAACGCGGTCTCGACTCTGATTCCCTTGAGCAAGTATTAAGGAGCATTTCGCAATTTGCGGCCAGATCGGTATCACTGTCTTGGCGACTAGCCACAGATGATAGCCATGAATTTCCTATCGATATAATTAAGCAACTAATGGGCCCTGAAGTTGGACTACATTTAATTTATATTCCTGAGGAATTCGGCGGTCTTGACGCTGGGGCTTATGATACTTCTCGTGTTAGCGAGGCAATGGCGCGTGTTGATCTTGGTTTAGCTACAGCGTTTTTTGCTATTTCCTTGGGTCTTGATCCTATAGCTGTTGGTGCGACACCAGAACAAAAACAAAAATGGATGACTAAAGTCGCCGAGGAGGGCTTACTTGTTGCCTATGGCGTTACTGAACCTAGTGCTGGTTCAGATCTGGGTGCCTTAAAAGCAAAAGCTGAACGTTTCGAGCGTGATGGCAAGAAGTATTATCGTATCTCGGGTAACAAACAATTTATTACCAATGGTGGTGTTGCAGACATTTATACAATTTTAGCAAACACCGAGGCTGGTCCAACTTTTTTTATTGTAGAAAAAGGTACTCCCGGTTTAAGCGCGGGCAAACCCGAGGATAAACATGGTATTCGGATGTCCAATACCTGCGCTCTTACCCTCGACGATGTTGAAGTTCCCGAAGAAAACGTAATTGGTGGTATTGAAGGTCGCGGATTAGCTCAGGCACAACAAGTGTTTGGTTATACCCGGCTAATGGTGGCTGCTTTTGGTCTTGGCGGCGGTGAAGCGGCATTGGCCCGCATGATTGGGTACTCACGTGAGCGACGCCAAGGTGGTAGCCTATTAGCAGAGAAGCAGGCCTATACTCATAAACTTATTGTTCCTAATGCAATTAGATTGGCAGCAGCTCGGGCTTATATAGAGTACGTAGCAACTCGACTTGATTCTGGCGAAGAAGATCTGCAAACCGAAGGGGCTATTGCAAAACTATGTGCCAGTGAAGCCGGTGTTGATGCTGCCGATGCCGCTATTCAAGCTCACGGTGGTTATGGTTACATTCGCGAATATGAGGTCGAGAAGATCCGTCGTGATGTTAGAATTACTACTATTTATGAAGGTACTAGCGAGATTATGCAGTGGACTATCGCTCGTGACCGTTGGCGCCTGTTTTTACAATCACAAGGCGGTTTCTATCGTGATTTAGCTAACAGCCTTGATAGTCTACATGCTCAAACACCAGATGTTGGAGCAAATATTGCTGCATTAGGTATACGTTCTTTACATGCGCTTTTTGACCGAGCTCGTGAAAAACGACTCACTCGCCATCAACATGTGCTTTTTAGACTTGGTGAATTATGCATGCAGGCCGAGACTGCCGCAACTTTAGCAAGAGCAGCAGCCGGAGCAGCACGTGGTCCAAAACCTACAGCTAATACACATAAAGCTATGGCGCGTGTTTATGCTCGCGAAGCAGCAGCAAAAGTTGTCAATGAAGGTATTAAATGGGTTAGAGGCTGTGACGCACAAGAAGATACAACTTTGCTTGAGCGAAATTTACGACTTTCTGAAATTAATGCCGCTTATAGTGGGATGATGGCCGATCTCGATACGATCGCGCACGAGCTATGCGCCGTCGAGTCATCGTTTGGACAATCTAAAAATAGGGGGTGTCCCTAAATGTCTCCCGTCGATCTTCACGAAATCCGCTACTTATGTCCACGTGCTCGCAGAAATCCTGCCTGCGACTTGCCACAAGCAAGCCTCAGCATGATTTTGCTGCGCGCGTGGCCATCGTTTACGCGTCTTTCGTGAATTTCTCGGTCCAACATTTAGGGACACCCCCTAATTAAGGCGGCATCATTAGTATATTTTTAAAGCATTCGAGACCATAGGGCCTTGAGAGAAGAGAGGTACGGTATGAACCACGATGAGCGTGGCGTAAAATCAGCTCAAAATGCTATCGCTGTTGTAGGCGTGTCGGCAATTTTGCCTGATGCGCCTGATGCGGCATCATTTTGGCAAAATATAGTTACTGGCCGCTACAGTATTACTGAAGTGCCACATAATCGTTGGAAACCAAGTGACCACTATGATCCGGATCCTAAAGTACCAGATAAAACTTATTGTAAATTAGGTGCGTTTATTCGCGATTATAAGTTTGATAGCTTAAAATATCGCATTCCACCCCCGGTTGCTGCTTTAATGGACCCGGCACAACAGTGGATGCTTGATTGTGCTCGTCAAGCTTTAATTGATTCAGGTCATCCTGACAACAAAGTTGATCCAGAACGTATTGGGGTAATTGTTGGTAATGCTCTTGGTGGTGAGCAGTATCAAGAAACTACTATGCGTATGACCTGGCCCTATATCGAGCAAGCCATGCTTGAAGCGCCAGAATTTGCATCGTTATCAGAAAGCGCTCGTAAAAATATTTTGGCAATAGCTAAGCAACGCTTTTTGTCTCATTGGCCTCCTATTAATGCCGATACCATGCCCGGTGAATTGGGCAATGTTATCGCAGGTCGTGTCACCAATGTGCTTGATTTACGCGGACCCAATTTTGCCACTGATGCCGCTTGTGCTTCTTCTTTGGCAGCACTTGATGCCGCGATTGGTATTCTTATACAAGGGCGTGCTGATGCCATGGTGCTTGGTGGTGTTGATCGCACCATGAGTCCGGCAACTTTTGTTAAATTTTCAAAAATTGGTGCCTTATCGCCAGATGGCAGCCGTCCATTTGATGTGGGTGCAAATGGCTTTGTGATGGGTGAAGGTTGCGTGGCATTAGTGCTGCGCCGTCTTGCCGATGCTGAACGCGATGGCGCTCGTATATATGGAGTTATTCGCGCAATTGGTGCTTCAAGCGACGGTAAGGGCAAAGGTATTACTGCTCCTAATCCTAAGGGTCAAGTAATAGCTATTCGTCGTGCTTATGAACAAGCAGGTATTTCTCCTGCGACAATTGGTCTGATTGAAGCACACGGGACATCTACCAAAGTTGGCGATGCGGCTGAGGCAGAATGTCTTGGCACTTTCTTTGAAGGTATGGGTTTGCCAACTCATAGTATTGCGCTCGGTTCGGTAAAATCGCAAATCGGCCATCTTAAGAGTGCAGCAGGTACAGCAGGGTTACTCAAAGCGGTATTTGCACTTCATCACAAAATTTTGCCGCCAACGATTAACGTACGCCAAACTGACCCTGATGTTCACTACGATAAATTGCCAATTTATATTAATCAAGAGGTGCAACCTTGGGAGCGCCCCAATTCTGGTGTGCGTAGAGCAGCGGTTTCGTCTTTTGGTTTTGGTGGCACTAATTTTCACGTACTGCTCGAAGAACACGTTCCCGGTATGCTTAAAGATTTAACCAAGGTACAAGTTAGCGTTCCTGGTAATGTAAAAAAAGGCAATGATGGTTTTGTTTGTTTGGGTGCAGTATCACCAACAGCATTACGCGAACGTTTGCAAGTGACAATTAATGATGCAGAGCGTGTGGCTACTGGACCATCAATAACCAACACTGATATCTGTGCTAATGAACGTATTGCTATTACATTCTCTAGTGCGTCAGAACTTGCCGATAAAGCTAAACAGGCACTGAACACCTTGGATAAAGATGACCCTCAATCATGGCGTTTTATGCGTAATCGAGGGATTTATCGTGGCCAGGGTCAAAAGCCTAAAATAGCTTTTTTATTCCCGGGGCAAGGTTCTCAGTATTTAGGTATGCTGCAAGAGCTTCGGGATAGTGAACCTGAAGTACGCGCCACATTTGATGAAGCTGATGCTACTATGGCCGAAAGTCTCAAAGGACTTTTGTCTAATTATATCTACGCCGAAAAGAGTGAAGCAGCAGATGATGCTTTACGTGATACCGCCATTTGTCAGCCAGCCATGCTCGCTGCTGATATTGGGCTTTATCGTTTGCTTGCGCGTTATGGGATCAACCCTGACTTAGTTATGGGTCATAGTCTCGGTGAGTATGCTGCCTTAGTTGCCGCTGGCATGATCACCTTTGCGAATGCAGTGCGCGCAGTGTCAGCACGTGCGCGTGAAATGTCTAATGTTAGTATTGCTGACAATGGTCGTATGGCTTCAATTTTTGCGCCGTATGAAGTTGTCGAACAAGTATTAAATGAAATCGATGGTTATGTCGTTCCAGCAAATTTTAATGGAAGCAAGCAAACGGTTATCGGTGGTGCAACTAAAGCTGTTGAAGAGGCTGTTGCCAAGTTTACTAATCAAAATATTAGAGCAGTTTTATTACCCGTTTCGCATGCATTCCATACGGAAATTGTTGCACCTGCAAGTAAACCATTAAGACAAGTGCTATCGACACTTGATTTGCAACCGCCAAAATTACCAATTATTAGCAATGTTACTGCACAACCATATCCAAAAGAAGCAGCACAACATGAAGAGCGTCTCGATTTATTAGGTCGTCAAGTTGCTTCGCCTGTGCAATTTACCCGAGGACTAAAGAGCGCATATCAGCTTGGTGTGCGTATTTTTGTTGAAGTCGGCCCTCGCAAGGTATTGGCGACATTTGTTGAAGATGTACTTGGTGATAAAGGTGACGTTATCGCACTTTGTACTAATCAACCTAAAGTTGGTCAACGAGAGTCTTTTATTCAGGCGCTTGCGGGACTTGCAGCGGCTGGTTTTGGCACATCAACGTCAACCAGTAATGATGAAACAATGGAGGTATCTAATTACGCTACTTCCATTACCAACAATTACTCAACGCAATTAGCTGCTAATCAACAACCAGCTATTGCAAATGCGAGTGATGCTATGCACTTAGAATTAGGTCGTGCGTTTGCACGTTTTCTTGAAGAAGGTACACGAATTTATCAACAGGCAGGTGGCACTGTTGCTGCAAATATTAGCAGAGCAGCTACTTCTACTGCCGCAACCGGATCAATAGTCGTTAGCGGTGCTTCATTGGGTCTGCCGGGGCGTACTCGTGAAGTATTTTCTGAAGATAATTTTGACCGCATTTTAAGAGGCGAGAGTTTTATTGAGCCGGTGCCACAAGACGTTCGTGAACGCATGGCTAAAAAGCGCATTACCCGTTTAGTCAAAGGCCGTGATGGCAGTGCTAATCTTGAAGCAATTAGTGATCCGTCAGAAGTTATTAAACTTGCTGGCCAAATGGGTCATCTTGACCTGATTAATGAATTTGGCATTGATAAAGATCGAGTTGCTGCATTTGATATTACTACCAAGCTAGCTGTTGGTGCGGCAATAACCGCTTTGCGTGATGCTGGTATTCCGCTTGTTCGACGCTATCGTCAGACCAGTCGCGGCACATATTTGCCAGAGCGTTGGGTTTTACCTGATTCACTCATGGATGAAACTGGTGTGGTATTTGCTTCAGCATGGCCAGCTGCTGAAGCTATGTTATCGGATAGTGCTAATTATTATACTGATAAGAGTTTACGCGACCGCATTAGCGATTTAATGAATATTCGTGAGCAAGTTAGCGGCGATGCTGCTCGTTTGCTTGACGAACAAATCACAGCGCTCACTGAAGAACTTGAAAAACATAACTTTACTTTTGACCGTCGCTACATTTTCCGTTCTTTAGCAATGGGTCATTCACAAGTTGCTGAGTTAATTGGCGCTCGCGGTCCTAATGTACAGGTTAATGCAGCTTGTGCATCAGCAGCAACCGCAATGAATGTAGCTACTGAATGGATCCGGAATGGGCGTTGTCGTCGTGTTATAGTAGTTTCTGCTGACGCTACTAGTACTGGTCATGTATTTGATTGGATTGGTGCTGGTATGTTGGCTACCGGAGCGGCTACTGCTGAGGCGGATGTTACTAAAGCAGCTTTACCGTTTGATCGTCGTCGTAACGGTATGATTATCGGTATGGGCGCCAGTGGTTTAATCGTTGAGGCAGAAGATGCGGTACGTGAACGTGGTATGCGTGGTATCGTTGAGATTTTAGGGATTGAACAATCAAATAGCGCCTTCCATGGCACTCGTCTTGATGTTGATCATATCAGCGCAATGATGGAACGGTTAATTACTTCAGTTGAGCAACGTTACGGAATTAACCGCGCTGATATCGCCAAAAATGGTGTATTTGTTTCGCATGAAACTTATACCCCTGCGCGTGGGGGCAGTGCCGCAGCCGAGATTCATTCAGTACGTCGTGCGTTTAAAGATCACGCTAACGAAATAATTATAGCTAACACCAAAGGTATGACCGGTCATGCCATGGGGGCTGGTGTTGAAGAAGCTGTAACAGTTAAGATACTCGAAACCGGTAATATTCCTGCGTTGCCAAACTTACGTGAACCAGATCCTGATCTTGGTCAGCTAAAATTATCAATGGGCGGGCAGCATAAAGTTCGTTACGCCGTCCGTTTTGCGGCGGGCTTTGGTTCACAATTGGTACTTAGCGTATTTCGTAAGGTTCGTGGCCCACGTCAGGCAGATAAAGCTTTATATCAACAATGGGTTGAAGCACTGTCTGGTCGTCCAGGCGCAGTTCTCGAAGTTGAGCAGAAGACTTTACGTGTACGCGATGATGGCCCACCAAAGGCGATTCCTGCTACGTCACGTTGGTCTTATGGGTTAGGACCATCTTTAAACGCCGAAGTTGAAGGTGTTGTCGGTAGTTCACCTACAATTACCCCAGCGGCATTTGTACCTACGTCAGTAGTTATGACTCCTGTGCAAACAGCTCCGGTAATAAATTCTGCGGCTTCATTATCTACTCCTGTATCTTCGGTTGCTGCACCAACAATGGCTGTTGCAGCTCCAGCTTCTACGGGTGATGCAATTGCAGATAAGTTATTAGCCGCAGTTGCTCAAAAGACAGGCTATCCAACCAGTATGCTTGCCTTAGATCTCGACCTTGAAGCAGATCTTGGCATAGATACTGTTAAGCAAGCCGAGGTTTTCTCAGAGATCCGAACAATATTTGATCTACCTCGCAGAGATGATTTACGACTTCGCGATTACCCAACCCTTGGTCATCTTGTTCGTCTTGTTAACGAGCTTCGTCCTGATTTAGTATCGGCCTCAATTTCTTCTCCAACAACATTAGCTATTACAGTACCAGAACAAACAGCTACTGTTGCAGATGCGGCTTCTGTTGGTGATGCAATAGCAGATAAGCTATTAATCGCAGTTGCTGACAAGACCGGCTATCCAACTAGTATGCTTGCCTTAGATCTCGACCTTGAAGCAGATCTTGGCATTGATACGGTTAAGCAAGCTGAGATTTTCTCAGAGATCCGAACAATATTTGATTTACCTCGCAAAGATGATTTGCGACTTAGAGATTACCCAACCCTTGGTCATCTTGTTCGTCTTGTTGGCGAGCTTCGTCCTGACCTTGCTTCTGCCCCAGCAGATTCAGTTTCTACTGCCGCGCCAACTTTAGCAACTCCGCCTGCATCACCACCGATAAGTGTAGCAGCAGTTAGTGGAGCATCAGCAAGCGATCAAGTAACAACGAAATTACTTGATATGGTTGCCGATACCACAGGTTACCCGCAAGAGATGTTGGCTTTAGATCTCGATCTTGAGGCAGATCTTGGTATTGATACAGTCAAGCAGGCTGAAATATTCAGCAAGCTACGTGAAGGTTTTGAGTTACCTAAGCGTGACGATTTAAAACTACGTGATTATCCGACCTTGGGTCATCTTGTACGTTTAATAGGTGAGTTACGACCAGAGCTTACCGCTCAAACTGCAGTAGGGAGCGCCCCAGTAGCGAGAGTATCTGCAACTCCTACAACAGCGCCGGCGTCTGCACCACAAACAAATACAACCTCTACTAGTGGTGATGAACTCACGGTAAAAATGCTATCTTTAGTGGCTTCTATTACAGGCTATCCCCAAGAGATGTTGGATTTAGACCTAGATTTAGAGGCGGATCTTGGTATTGATACAGTCAAGCAAGCAGAAATCTTCAGTAAACTGCGGGAAGAATTTGCTTTGCCACGACGCGATGATCTTAAGTTGCGTGACTACCCAACATTAGCAAAACTGCTTGAGCTAGTACGCACTTTAAAGGCTGAATCAACAACGACTACGGCAACAGTTGCAAATAATGAAGCCCAAACATCGGCTGTTGTAAAAACTGAAAAGACCAACCCACATGTTCGCCGAGTTCCTGTACCGGTTTTACGCCCTGATTTAACTTTGTGTAAGTTAACTTCAGTTAAACTTGAATCTGGTAAGCGAGTAGTTATTGCTCCAGATGAAAACGGTGTTGCTAGTAATTTGCAACAAGCATTAAGCAAACGTGGCGTTGAAGTACTGATGGTTGAGAATAAACCGGTTGAAGAACAAACCAAGGCTTGGTTAGAAGCAGGTGCCATCGACGGTATTTTTGATTTAAGTGCACTTGATCCTGAGCCTGATTTGTATACAGCGACTATCGAAGAAGTTCGCAGCTCCTTAAAAATAAGAGTTGATCGGCTATCGCGACTTTGTCGTGAGCTTTTAAGCTCTGTTGGTAAAGATGGTGGTTTTATTATCGCAGCTACTCGTTTGGGTGGTTTGCATGGCTACGGTTCACTACCAGCATTAGCTCCTGCAGGTGGCGCAATAACCGGATTCATTAAGGCAATTGGTCGAGAGCAACCACAATGCTTAGTAAAAGCAGTTGATTTTTCTGCTGATAGCGAAGCTTTGCAAATAGTAGCTACACTTATTTACGAAACTGAACGTGATCCAGAGCCAGTAGAAGTTGGTTATGCTTTTGGCGCTCGTCATGTAATCAGCTTTAATGAAGTAGCATTACCTGCAACTAGTGACATTAAACCGCTTAATAAAGATGCAGCGATTTTTGTAACGGGTGCTGCTGGTGGAATTACTGCAGCTATTGCCGCTGATATTGCTGGACGTTGTCATGGCACTTTCTATCTTACTGATATTGTTCCGGTGCCAGCTGAGAACAATCCAGATCGAGATCGACTAAAAAGTGATCGCGAAGGATTAAAGCGAGATATTTTTGAGCGACATAAAAGCACAGGTCAAAGAGTTACCCCGGCACAGATTGAATCTACACTTGCAGCTCTTGAACGCGAAAAGGCGCTTGTAGATGCAATGCAAGCTATCACTAATGCCGGTGGGCGTGTGCATTATTACTCGGCAGATTCGCGAGATTGGGCAGCAGTAAACGCTATTGTACAAGAGATTAAGAAGTCTCATAAAGGACTTGATCTTATCATTCATGCTGCTGGACTTGAACGTAGCCGTTTTCTTGCCGAAAAATCAGCCGATGAGTTCGAAAGAGTGTTTGAGGTCAAAGCTTTAGGTTTGGCTAATGTGCTGCGGGCAACTAAAGATATGCCAATCGGCGCGATGGTGTGTTTCTCTTCAGTTGCTGGGCGTTTTGGTAATGCGGCGCAGACTGACTATAGCTCAGCTAACGACTTTTTATGTAAAGCGATGTCAGGGTTAGCCATTGCTCGTCCTGAAGTAAGAGGTCTGGCCATCGACTGGACAGCCTGGGGTGACGTCGGTATGGCAACTCGTGGCAGCATTCCCGAAATGATGCGTAGGGCTGGTATTGATGTATTGCCTTTGGCAGAAGGTTTACCTGTTGTTTGGAATGAAGTTACTGCTGGCACTAAGGGCGAAGTTGTTATTGCTAAAAATTTAGGGCTTTTGGTTGCTCCACGTGATGCAACTGGTGGGATTGATCAAGAACTTATTAATGCGCGTATTGAAAGTAATAATTTGCCAATGATTGGTCATGTTGTTTCAATGCATATTTATGAGGGATTACGCATTGAAACAAACCTTGATCCCAAGAGTGAGCCGTTTTTAATTGATCATCAAATTGATGGCGTTCCGGTTCTTCCTGGGGTTATGGGGGTTGAGGGCTTTGTTGAGGTTGCCCATTTATTATTGCCTGAACATCGAGTTGAGAGCCTTGAGAATGTACGTTTTCAAGCACCACTAAAATATCATCGTCATCAATCACGACCTGGTATTTTCCGTGCAATGCTTCACTGTGAAAGTGATGATGTTGTAATTGCAGATATTACGCTTTCATCAACTCAAAGACTTGCTGATGGACAAGACCACGAGAAGCAACACTTCTGTGGTACTGTTAGAATGATACGTAGTACTACACCTCGTACACTTAAGCGTAATGGCAAACATTCTTCAGGTCGACGTCGTGGCAAAATTCAATCAGAAGATATTTATCGTATCTTCTTTCATGGTCCTTCATATCAAGTAATTGAAGGAATTGATGCAACTGAACGCGGTGCTCGTGGTCATATGCGTACACAATTGCCACCAGCATTAGCAAAGAAAGGCCACGCGACAGTCTTTTCTCCACGTGTCATTGAATTATGCTTACAGACAGCTGGTGTTTATGAAATGGGTACAAGTGGGCGTATGGCTTTACCTGCGGCAATAGATAAAATGATTACCCATGATATCCCAGGCGAGGCCGAAGAATTAACAGCAGAAATCGAACCCCGTAAGACTGATGATGGACTGTCTTTTGATGCTCGTGTTAGCGATGCAAAAGGGCGTATCTATTTTGAACTCAAAGGCTATCGTACTTCAGCCTTACCAACACCTTTGCCTGATACTTTAGTGTCACCGCTTCGTAATGCTTTCAATAAGGAAAGAGCATGATTTTTTGGCATCTGGAGGACTCTTCTCGTCAACTAGAAAATAGTGACGAGCCCCCAGCTTACTTGCTGTCAGAGGTAGAGTGTGAGTTTTTTAGGGCTTTACGCATACCTAAACGCCGTAGAGATTGGCTGTTGGGTAGAAAGACGGTAAAGTACTTATGTATTCATTATTTTTCACGGCAAGGAAAATCGTTTAAGCCAATACAAATTTCTGTAATTAATGCCGCAGATGGCGCGCCAGAGGTTTTTAATCAGGATGGTGAGCGTTTGCCAATTACAGTATCTCTTAGTCACCGTGATAGCATAGCAGTTGCAGCACTTAGTGCAGGATTAGAAGTTAAGTTGGGTATCGATCTCGAACTTTGTGAGAAGCGTCCAGATGGTTTTGCCTCTGATTTTTTTACTTTGTCTGAAGTTAGTTTAATTGAGCAAGCAAACGTAGCAGAGCGAGATCGATTAACAACTGAAGTATGGTCATTAAAAGAAGCAGCATTGAAAGCTTTGCGTGTTGGGCTTCGTGCTGACACTCGTAGTATTGAAGTTGAGCCACGATGTGAGGCTAATACTGGCTGGGGTTTAGCAAAAGTAAAAGACCGTGATGGTATTATTAATAAAGCTTTCGTGCATGATATTGGACCTTATGTAGTTTCGGTAGCATGGCTCGATAAGAGCTTTGTTGGTGCACCGATTGAGGAGCAAGAATTAGTATGAGTGAGCAATATACAGGTAAGTTCTCTCGTATCGCTATCATCAATCGCGGTGAGCCTGCGATGCGTCTTATTAGAGCTGTTCGTGATTGGAATGCATCTGGTAAAGACAAGATACAAACAATCGCGTTTTATACTGAGCCAGATCGTCAAGCTCTATATGTTCGCGAAGCCGATTATACTTATAATCTTGGCCCTGCGATGTTTGCTGATGAGAATGACTGTGATGAGAATGGCCGACCTCGCAGTAAATGCCGTTATCTTGATTATAAGAGTTTAAAAGAAGCTCTTATTGAAACAAAAGCGCAAGCTGCTTGGGTTGGATGGGGTTTTGTTGCCGAGCACGCTCAGTTTGCGCAAATGTGCCAGGATATGGGAGTTATTTTTATCGGCCCTAGTGCTGAGGCAATGCGACGCTTAGGTGATAAAATTGCTTCAAAACAACTGGCTGAAGGTGCTGGAGTTCCAGTAGCACCTTGGAGTGGTGGCAAAGTCACATCCATAAAACAAGCTCGTCAAGTAGTTGAAAAAATCGGCTATCCGCTAATGGTAAAAGCCAGTGCAGGTGGTGGCGGTCGTGGTATTCGACATGTTAAAAAACCTGATGAATTAGAATACGCCGTTGAATCCTCGATGAATGAGGCATTAAAGGCATTTGGTGATAGCACGATTTTCATCGAAGCGTGCGTGACTGGTGCTCGGCATATCGAAATACAAGTGATAGCTGATAGCTTTGGTGAAGTGTGGGCTTTAGGAACTCGTGATTGTACTGCTCAACGCTCACGCCAAAAAGTAATCGAAGAAGCACCTTCAACTGCCTTATCTGCTCGATCTGAAGCAGAATTACGTCAAGCTGCAGTGAATCTTGCAAAGGCGGCAAAATACTGCAATGCAGGTACGGTTGAGTTTTTATACGACCCGATTAAAGACGTCTCTTATTTTATGGAAATGAATACACGTCTGCAGGTCGAGCATCCGGTTACCGAAGAGACTACGGGTATAGATTTAGTCATAATGCAACTTGCAGTTGCGCAAGGTGAGCGTATTGTTGGTGAACCACCAGCAACCGTAGGTCATGCTATTGAGGTTCGTTTATGTGCTGAAGATCCTGACCGTGGTTTCGCTCCAGCACCTGGGCGAGTTTTAGGTTTTCGCCCACCACTCGGCTCAGGAGTAAGAACGGATTCTGGTGTACGTGAAGGTGACAACATACCTTTAGAATTCGATTCTATGATTCTAAAAATAATTGCTCGTGGTAGTACTCGAACTGAAGCAATTGCTCGCCTTAGAAGAGCTTTAGATGAAACGCGTGTGGTTATTGAAGGAGGCACTA
The DNA here is from genome assembly GCA_016931625.1 of Deltaproteobacteria bacterium. Lineage (NCBI taxonomy): Bacteria > Pseudomonadati > Myxococcota > Myxococcia > Deltaproteobacteria bacterium. The sequence continues at coordinate 31,691 of JAFGEK010000073.1, forward strand.
CTAATCGAGCATTTTTAACTCGACTTCTCGAACATCCAGAATTTATTTCTAATAATTTTGATACTCAATGGATTGATAATTTGATGCAACAAGGTGGAGTTCAAGCTGGTCCACAAGCATCAGTAGCGCTAATCGCTACAGCAATTCGCCTTCATGAGCGTCAACTTAGTGAACAAGCATTGAATTTCTTTGCAGCGGCGGCACGCGGTCGTCCAAATATGCCAGCACAAGAGCATCGTGCAATCGAATTACGTTATGACGGTGGTACTTATGAGTTTCGTGTTGCAAAACTAGGCCCGGATACTTATCGTCTTGCAATTGATAGCAACTCCATTGATGTTACCTATGAATCTGACGGGCAACATGAAGCTCGTTTATCATTCGTAACTGCTGATGGAAAATCTTGTCATCGTATTGTTAGTATGAATAGCGGTGCTGATTATCTCGTTGAAGTTGACAGCAATAGTTATCGAATTAGTGGTGATCCTGGTGGTGTAGTTCGTGCTCCTGCACCAGGTTTAGTTCTCGCAATGCATGTGGCTGAAGGCGATCACGTTGATGCAGGTGCGCGTTTACTTAGCCTTGAAGCCATGAAAATGGAAATGCCGTTAACAGCTTCTGTTTCTGGTCGTGTCAGAAAATTGTTGGTTAGCAAAAGTATGCAAGTTGGTGCCGGTGATGCTTTACTGATTCTTGAACCCGAAGGTACACAAACGACAGAAGCAAAAAAAGGCTCTCGTCTAAATTTTCCTCAACAGAATAGTGTTGATGATTTTTCTGCCGTTCTTGATGATATGCGTCGTGTGATGCTTGGCTTTGATGTTGGCAGTGTTTCTGTGGATGACCTTATTGCACGTTTTATTAAAGCACCATCATCAAATGCTACTGGTGAGGTCCGAGCAATAGCTACACAAGAATTGCTTGATTTATATTTAGATTTAGCTGGGCCCTTCTCGCGAAGATTATTAAAAGAAGCAGGTTCACTACATTTGTCTTATGGTGCATGTTTGCATTTATATTTACGCGAATTCCAAGCTGAAGGCAGCGGTTTACCTGGAGACTTTATTGCTACACTGAGAACTGCCTTAACTCATTATGGTGTTAATACACTTAATGATTCTGATAAATTGCGCGATGCTTTAGCCTGGCTTTACCGTTCACATCAAAATGCCACACGTAAAAATAAATTAGCCATCGCATTATTACAAAGATGTTTAGAAGACAGCGAATGGCGTGCATCAGCTAGTAACAATAAATTTGCCGACATGTTGCAGCGACTTGTTCGTGTTACTCGTGACCAACATCCATTAGTATATGAAGCGGCAGAACAAGCTCGATATACTTTATTTACTGGACGTGCATTAGAAAAGCGCCAGCAACGAGCATTAGCAAATCTTGATAAAGTCTTAAAAGAGCTTTTTACTAACAAGACTAATGGCATACGTAATACTTCTATTATTGAAGCGGCTTCGACACCATATACATTGGTTGATCATTTAGCACCTATGTTGACTAAGCTTGCAGCTGAAGAGCGCCAGTTGGTACTTGAAATATTACTTAGACATTTTTATCGCACGCGTAAGATTGCTGACGTATTCACTTTGAATATTTCAGAGCGCCCTCAGGTTATGGTGTCATTTGACGATAATATTAAGCAATCTGCACTTATGGCATATACTGATATCGATGAACTTAAAAATGCGCTTTCTGCTATTGAGGCAGCTGTTAACCAAATGCCGCAAGATGCATGCTTAGATGTTAACTTAGTTGTTAGTGTTGATAAAACAATAAATATAGATAGTGGCAATATTATTAATACGTATTTAGCTGAACTGAAAATTGATAAGCGTCTTAATGCTATTTGTTTTATTCTTGCTAACGATACAACAGTGCAGCCATATACATATCAGTTAGTGAATAATAGCTGGTGCGAGAACGAAATTCTTCGGGGTATTTATCCTACAGTTGCTGAACGTATAGAACTTTGGCGTTTAAAAAATTTCAAACTTACTCGTATACCTACAGTATTACAAGACCTTTACCTGTTTCATGCAATAGCTCATGAGAATGAACGTGATGAGCGGTTGTTTGCAATAGCCGAGCTGCGCGAGATACATCCAGTTCGTGATCCAATAGGTAAATTAATTACCGCTCCTGAAGTTGAACATGTTATTCAAGCGGCATTTCAAGCTATTCGTGAGCAGCAAGCACGCCGCGATGCCAAAAGGCGGCTACATTGGAATCGCGTCACTATATTTATGAGGCAGTCACTATTGGCACGTCGCGAAGAATTGCTAAGAATGGCTGAACGATTACATGTATCCGCCGAGGGTCTTGGACTTGAAAAAGTTGTATTGCGTATGAGTTTACAAGAACATCCAGAGCACGTGCCGCATGACACTATAGTATCATTTACCAACCCTACTGGTCATAAAGTAGATATGAATCTTAGTGAACCACATCGACAGCCATTGAGGGTTCTAGACGATTATTCTTTGCGTGTAGTTAGGGCAAGGCAACGTCGTCTTACTTATGCTTATGAAATTGTTAAAATGCTTGCTCCTGATGAGGCAACTATCGATTTACCTGCAGGCAAGTTTGAAGAATTTGATTTAGGTGATAATGGTGATCAACACCATCTTATTTCAGTAGCGGGTAGACCATTCGGTCGTAATATCGCCAATGTTGTTGTAGGGCTCGTAAGAAACTACACTAGTAAATATAGTGAAGGGATGACTCGCGTTCTAATAGTTGGTGATGGTACCCGCGACATGGGTGCGTTAGGTGAGCCAGAATGTCGCCGCATTATAGCATCTCTCGATTTAGCAGAAAAAATGGGATTACCTTTAGAGTGGTTCCCAGTTTCTTCTGGTGCCAAAATAGCTATGGATAGTGGTACAGAAAATTTAGATTGGACTGCTGCAGTACTGCGTCGAATCATCGAGTTTACTCAAAATGGTGGTGAAATAAATATTATTGTTGATGGTATTAACGTTGGTGCTCAATCTTACTGGAATGCCGAAGCTACAATGCTCATGCATACACATGGATGCTTAATTATGACTCCGCGTGGCAGTATGCTTCTTACCGGCAAACGAGCTCTTGATTATTCTGGCGGAGTATCAGCAGAAGACAACCTTGGTATTGGTGGATTTGAACGTATTATGGGGCCAAATGGACAAGCGCAATATCATGCTAATGATTTACGCGATGCTTGTCGTATACTTATGCGTTATTATGAGCATACATATATCGCCCCAGGTGAGAAACATCCACGTAAAAGAATAACAAGTGATACCCCAACTCGTGATGTTACCATAGAGAAATACTTAGGGCCTGAGACTTTTGAAAAAGTCGGTGATGTGTTAACCGATTCAGGTAATCCAGGACGTCATAAACCTTTTGATATTCGTGCAATTATGCGTTCAGTAGCTGATCAAGACGCTTTACCTCTTGAGCGTTGGTCAGCTATGCGCGATGGTGAAATGGCTGTTACCTGGGATACGCATTTGGGTGGATGGCCCATCTCATTAATAGGTATTGAGAGTAAATCATTGCCTCGTCTCGGTTGGGCGCCATCTGATGGACCAACTACATGGTCGGGCGGTACTCTTTTTCCTATAGCTTCGAAAAAGGTTGCTCGCGCCATTAACAGTGCTTCAAACAATAGACCAGTTGTTGTCTTAGCTAATCTATCAGGCTTTGACGGTTCTCCTGAATCGATGCGGTTATTACAGCTTGAATATGGTGCTGAAATAGGTCGAGCGGTAGTGAACTTCCGTGGTCCATTGGTATTCTGTGTTATTGCGCGCTATCATGGCGGTGCATATGTTGTGTTTTCAAAACGCTTAAATCCTGAACTTAGTTCACTTGCAATTGAGGGTTCATATGCATCTGTTATCGGTGGTCCTGCCGCTGCCGCAGTTGTCTTTCCGGATTCAGCTAGGACACTAGCTTTGAAAGATGAAGAAATTATAGCTCTTGATAAAAAAGTTAAACAAAGCGGTGATCCAAAACTCAAACGCGAATATCAAGAACTATATACTAAGATTTTAGCTGAAAAAACCCAAGTAGTAGCCAAAGAATTTGACAAGGTACATTCTGTACAACGAGCTCTTTCAGTGGGATCGCTCGATCGTATTTTAAGAGCGGATTCAATTAGACCTGCTTTGATTGAAACAATAGAACAAGAGTTAACTAAATCTACCGCGACCATAAAAAATGCTTATCTGCTAATGCAATAGCAGATCGAAATGGGGTGAAAGCCGTTTTTTGAGATTAGGATAGACTAAACTTTACTAAGGTTTGAAGCAGATGAGCGAAATGGACTCTCAAAATATTAATTCGCGTGATGTCTGGCAAGGGCGCATGCTAAAAGTCAGTATCGATACAGTTTCTCTACCAAATGGCAATAGTGTTGATCTTGAAATTATTCGTCATCCAGGTGCAGCTGCAATATTACCAATAGATGATCAAAATCGTGTCGTTTTAGTTCGTCAAGTACGACATGCTACGGGTGGGTGGTTACTCGAAATACCGGCAGGAAAACTCGATGATAAAGAAGAGCCTGAAACATGTGCTAGGCGTGAATTACGTGAAGAGACGGGTTTAGTGGCTGGCAAACTTACACCTATGGGGGTTATTTGGACTACACCTGGCTTCACTGATGAACGTATTTGGCTTTTTCTTGCAACAGAATTATCTGAAGTGAAACAGTCTTTGGATGTAGATGAAGTTTTAACTATTGAACGTTATGAGTTCGATGATGCTTTAACGATGGCAATAAATGGAGAAATAGAAGATAGTAAATCAATTTGTGCCTTATTGCGTGCTCGCCATTATCTTTAAAAAATTTAAGTCTTGGCGGTATAAAAAATAATACTGAACTAAATTAACACATTAGGGACGAGTAAGATGAAGAAAATTTTTGTAAGACTTGCCATCGGGTTTACCACTTTTTGGTTGGTTGTTTTTGTAATAGTAATTATCGCTTTATTGATGCATGAGACCGTAAAAAGTGACAGTATATTAAAGATTACGTTAGCAGGGCCACTAACTGAACAAAAAACGCCAAGACTAGCAGCTTTGTTTGATGAACAGCACTCTTTCAGCATACGTGAAATTATAGAGAGTATAAAATCAGCTGCCAATGATTCACGTATAAAAGGTCTAGTGCTTGAAGTTCAACAGAGCACAGGTAGTGTTGCTTCACTAAATGAAATAGAAGAAGCTATGGCTTATTTTCGCGAAAGCGGAAAATGGAACGCCGCCTTCATTGAAACTGCGGGAGAGTTGTCATCTGGTGATGCAATTCTTGCTCTAGCTGCGACTGCAAATGAGATCTATTTAGCGCCTAGTGGTCAAATTAACTTAACTGGTTTGCGTTTGGTGGTGCCATTTTTCAAAGGTACATTAAAAAAATTAGAAATTGAGCCTTATGTTGCTAAACGCTATCAATATAAAAACGCTCCTGATACCTTTACTGAAAATAGTTTTTCAATAGCTCATAAAGAATCAATAAAAACTCTCACCGATGACTTAGAATCAACAGTTGCTGAACATTTAGCAAAACGGCGTAAAGTAACAACCGAAGTAATTGCAAAATGGCAAGAAGCTAGCCCAATAAATTCAAAAGAAGCACATGAAAAGGGGTTGGTTGATCACTTGGCCTATTGGAATACTGTTGCTACAATAGCCCAAAAAAAAGCTGGCCGTGATGATTGTTTCGTATCGTTATCCAATTATATCAATGCTCATACGTTACATAAAAATGGAAGAAAAATTGCACTAATTGTTGGTAGCGGTGAAATACATCGCGGCAATAGTTCATCACTATTAAATGGTGGGCCAGATATTGGCTGTGCAACAATGGTTAAAGCATTTAGTAATGCTCGTCAGCAAAATGTTGCTGGTATTTTATTTAGAATTAATAGTCCGGGGGGCTCATATGTGGCAAGTGATATTATTCGTCATGAAATTGAGTTGTGTCATGCTCAAAAAATTCCCGTAGTAGTTTCAATGGGAACTTATGCAGCATCTGGAGGATATCTTGCTACATTAGGTGCAGATCATGTAGTTGCAACACCAGGAACGATTACAGGTAGTATAGGGGTTTATGCCATGTCGTTTGCAACTCGACGTTTTTGGCAAAATCTATTAGGTGTAACCTTTGATGTTTATGCAACAAATCCTAATGCAGTAGACCTGTGGTTTCTTGACCCGCCAAATAAACGAGAACGCATGGCTCTCGATAGAGATCTCGATCGTATCTACCAAGATTTTATCGTTAAGACAGCTACTGCACGTAAAAAATCCTCAGATGAGATAGATGCCATTGCTAAAGGTAAAATATGGTCAGGCAAATCAGCGGTCGCCAATGGCCTTGTTGATGAATTAGGAGGTATAGAGGTTGCATTAAATCGTTTGAAATCATTAGCAAAAATTAAAGATACAGATGATGTCAATATAATTGAATTACCTATTGACGATGGACCTTTTGCTATGCTGCAGCAACTGACAAGCAAAGCTAGTTATTTCAGTAATATCAGATCATCAAAACTACGTCAGGCGATTAATACCGCTGCTCGTTGGTCAAATTCAGACAACGAAAGTTTGCTTATGTTGCCAAAAGGATTTAGCGTTCGGTTCTAATTTGAGTTATTATTCTGTTCTCTTAATTCTTTTTTAACTTAAGGAGGGGTTAATGATGACTCGCAAATTAATCGTGGTTTCATTCTCATTAGCGTTAGCGCTTTGTCTCCCAACTTTAGTAAAAGCTAATGCATCTGGAGTAGGATTAGGTGTTGCTATCGGTGGAGCTTATTCAGGAACAGAGGTGAGCCGCGCAAATGTAAGAGAGTCTGTAGGTGTTAGGCCGGCCTGGGGGTTTTTCGTAGATATTCCACTGCTACAAACATTTTATATTTCGCCAGCAGCAATGCTTTATACTTTCGAAGATATTAATGGTGATGGGAAAGATGATGCTGTTACTGATGTTGATATAAATTTTAAATTCATTGTCCCAGTTGGTACTTTACATTTTGGTGCAGGAGTTACAGCGGGATTAACCTCTGGTGTGCAAGATAGCTATGCCTATCATTATGGTGCTTTAGGATTTGCTTCTGTTAATTTAGTGGCTAATCTTGATGTGTTTTTTCTTGCGCAATACAAACACTTAGTGCTTGAAGATATTACAGATATTGAAGATTGGCATGGATTTGTAGGCGGTATGTTTCATTTTTAGAAATTTACCTATATTGATAAAACAAACGAAGATATCATAGAAATCTATGGCAATGGTAACAATCTCCTATGCGAAAATTAAGAATTATAATCTGCATATTAATTAGTTTAAAATGTGCAATATCATGCGCCACCGTTTCAATTTATTCACAACCAACCAGCGTTTTTTTTAATCAAAAGCAAAGAGATCTTATTTTGCTTGAGAGATTTGATGCCGCATTAGCTCGTTTTGTAGATAATGCACATAGACGACCTGAATTATTTTCAGTTAATCGCAGTAAATTATACTCGCTTGCCGAAAAGCAAGAATTATTGACTACTTGGTCTGAATTATTTGCATATTTCTCATCTATTGAACAAATTAGAAGACGGTATATAAACTTTTTGATTTTAAGTCCTGATGACCCACGTTTTGCTTGGGGCTTTTTGCTCACTCATGCAGCGCTTGCATCTGAGTTAGCACATGGTTTGGTTTTTGCAGACATTATTTTAGACAATCGACAAATTGAAACACTTTTTGATGAGCGTAATGACGAGCTTGGATTGCCATTAAACTCATTTGCCGCTTTTAAATTGCAAACAATACATGTAGCCACAACATCGCAGTTTTATGCTGGTATGATGTGGATGAAAATTGCTCATAAAGAGCTGCAAAAACAACAAGCATTTACTTCAGATATTGTGACTCGTTTATGGGATACAGCGACAGTTAATACTGAAGTTGCAGGCAATAGTTTAAAACAAAAAGGAATTAAACTATACACGGGCAATGCTCTTGATATTTTAAAAGAACAAACAGCTAAAGTTGTTTTTCCGATGCAAAAGTCATTTGCAACTTGGGCCGGAGATACTCGTGTAGCTCGTGATGGACAGCCACTAATTCAACAAAAATTACGTGAAGCTTTAATAAAAAAGTTAAGACCCGGAGACATTATTGTCACCAGACAAAATTGGTTTTTATCAAATATTGGCTTACCGGGTTTTTGGCCACATGCAGAATTATATATTGGCACACCAGCAGATCTGAAGGCCTATTTTGATTCTGATCCAGAATTCAAAGCTTGGTTAGAAATTCAACCAGAGGATGTAAGAAGTTTTACCGATTTACTTGAAAGAAGGTTTAACCAAAAGTGGAGTGTCTATGCAAATGGTAAAGACTTTCAAGGGCATCAGCCGATTCGGATAATTGAGGCGATCAGTGAAGGGGTAAGTTTTACTGCCACAGAACATGCATTTGGTGTTGATTATCTTGGCGCAATGCGACCAAAGTTATCCCGCTTAGCCAAAGCTAAAGCCATTATTCGTGCTTTTGCTTTTGTAGGCCGACCATATGATTTTGATTTTGACTTTTTTTCAGACAATACTTTGGTATGCACTGAACTCGTATATAAATCATATCAACCAACTGGTTTGAGCATTCCTTTAGTTAATATCGCTGGTCGACGAACATTACCAGCCAATGAAATAGTTAAATTTTATGCAAATCAAGCAACAAACAAACTACATCAACTTGATTTTGTTGCATTTATCGATGGAAGAGAGAATCAGGGCGATGCAGTTTTCTCAGATGAAATAAGTTTTCGTGATTCATATAAAAGACCTAAATGGGACATTGTACAAAAATGAATAGGCTATTGATCGATTAATGAAATAGCATCTCTAATAGCAACTGATTTTTTTCGTTATTTTAAAAATAGTCTCTAAACGAATATTATTGTATTTATTATTTATTAAAAAAAGGCGCAAAAATAATTATGATATCAACTACAGATTCATCTGCTTTTGAACTTTGGTCTATGCATTTTTGGTATGATCCAATTAATGATGTCGTTATGATGACTTTTAATAATTGTGTAATTAGATCTGCCGAAGATGCTATTGATTTTATGAAAGTAGTATTTATCCAAATCCAGCGTCACAAAACCCCAACAGATGTACTAATCCCCGACTTTGACGCTTGTAAAAATAAAGTTGTTTAAAATCAAGGCAATAGAGACTTAGAGGCATTTTGTGTCACTACATTTTCATCTTTTATCGTACGCAAGACTTTGGGCGGTAGTTTGAGCCCAATCGCTGAAAACAACGTAACCAGTGTTTTAAGGGGTAGTAGCAATAAATGCTATCATCAAGTAAACAGTGGTTGTTTCCAACCACTGCTCCTTTTACAGAACCTTTACGTGCGCAATTTACGCATCCGGCTCTTTAAGTTTGTGAATTCCATCAGGACGTTGTTCGATTGTCAAGTCGAGCAATTCTGTCGTATACAGGGGTATAGGAAGCGGTTGAAACCGTAGCCGTTGCCGAAACTGCTCCCAAGTATATGACCGTTTCTGGCTACGTCGGTTAAACCATTTGAATA
>JAFGEK010000074.1 GCA_016931625.1 Deltaproteobacteria bacterium
CGGGGAATGAAAGGCGATGATATAGCTGATAGACTGCTACTTTTTGCCGTAGATGTATTGAACTTGGCTAAGAAAATACCTGGACACGGTGCTGGACACGGTGCCTGGACACGGTGCCACACGAACATATCCTGCTGTAATTATTGTTATTTTTTGCTTTATTATTTTTTATTAGGGCCAACTATACTGTTTTCAACAACTCGTCTCGCTATCTAGTAGGCATTTTTTTTTAAAATGGTGGGTTATCGATGTTGATTCGTATAAACTTTAACCATGAATAATATGCCAAGAAATTAAAATAGTATTTGTATTTCAATATATTGAGTTCGTGTGGCACCATGTCTTGTGTAGTGCCATGAATTCAATCGGTACAGAGTATAAGCGACATTTATATTATTCTAAAGATATGTAAATCATGGTAAAGCAGTTACAATGATATTACGCAAAGAGACCATAGACGAAATAATCAATCGTATTCTTAGCGCTGCTGAGATAGATCGAATTATCTTGTTTGGCAGTGCTGCCAACGGCAAAATGACTAAAGATAGTGATATTGACCTCCTTATTCTTGAAGCATCGCCTGGTAATACAAGGAGGGAAAGTGTTCGTCTTAGAAAAACACTGCGTGGCATGCACTATCCTTTTGACATAATTGTGATGTCAACCAAGCGTTTTGAGGAAACTAAATCCGTCATTGGTAGTATTGCCTATCCAGCTCATAAACAAGGAAAGGTTATTTATGAAGTCGCCTGATGAGGTGAAACTCGAACTTACTAAAAGGTGGATTGCAAAGGCAGATGAGGATTATGCAGTTAGCGAAATTTTATTGTCTGAAGAAATCTCTTTTCCCTCTCCAATTTGTTTTCATTGTCAACAAGCGTGCGAGAAATATTTAAAAGCCTATCTCGTATGGTATCAGATTGAATTTCCTAAAACACATGACCTTGATGAACTCCTTGATTTAATAGCCAAGCAAGATGCTAATTTTTCTAAGTTTCTTCAAGACATATCTATATTAAGTGTTTATGGTGTCGATGTTCGATACCCTGGGGATATTCCTATTTCAACCGACGATGATGCAAAACAGGCTCTCGAATTAACAAAGCAAATACGAGAATCTGTTAAGAATGAATTAGATAAATTAATGTTCATTACAACAACCGAATAATAATAGACACGATTATGAATAAGCTCACTTAAATATATTGAGTTCGTGTGGCACCATATCTCTAAAAGAAGTTGCTCAAGGATGCACCAACGTACGAAAATAACTAGTGGCTTCAACATCGCGAAGTTCACTAATCGGTATATCAATTTCAACTTCATCACTTTTTATAAATGCAGGCCGATCAACACATAAAAATGTTTGTACTTGCTTAGTCGGATTATCCCAGCGGTGCGCAAAACCGCGTGGCCAATGGCGCGCGGTGCCTGTTATTGCTGGCTTACCTTGAACTAATAGACCAGAGCCTAGCACAAGTTCAGATTCATCCATTTGTTTATGTATATGCGTTGGTACACTGCAACCAGCATTTACATGCTCGCGATAAATGCCGCAGCCACGAGTTGCAAAAATGACATCTACTTGGCCAAAAGGTTTTGTCTCAACAGTATAAGTATAATCTGCTGCTTGACGATGTATTTCAAGCGTTGGCATACCTGCGCCGGCTAGCGCTCGTGGTTTTGCTAGACGTACGGTGGCTGCCTGAATTTTTTGATGCGGAACATCGCGAGTAGATGGAGCTAAAATATAGCGAGTTATAGCTTCGGCAGCGCTTTCAAGTAGTAAAAATCGAGAGGCTTGCAATAAAAATCGCACTTCACCCCAAAGGCGAGCATAATCGACGGTATCATGCAGTTTAGCATCGTGAGCAGCAAGGCGGGTATCTAAAAAGAGATCTATTTCAACGCCTAACGATTGTGGTTGATCGCGCTCGCTAGGATAGACACCAACGATGCAGTCAACTGATAAACCACTTAGAGATAAACGGTCCAGATGATTTGCATTCATGGTAAATTAGCCAACAGCTGATAGCGAGTTGCCACCATCAATGCAAAGTGAATGTCCAGTAATAAAATTAGCATCACGAGCTAAATAAACAACTGCATTACCAATATCTTCTACTTGTCCCGTACGTGCTAACGGTATATGTGCAACAATTCGTTGCCGTTTATCGTTAGCAAAATTATCAGGGAAAGCTATAGTACCGGGGGCTATCGCATTAACCCTAATGTGTGGAGCCAATTCAAGTGCTAGAGTTTTGGTCAGCATTTGCAGGGCAGCTTTGCTGATCATATAATGAGTATAACCAGCGTAAGGCTTATTAACGGCGGCGTCAGTAATATTAATTACACATGGTGCTTTTGCAGCATTAAGTAGAGGTAACAGACTTTGAATTAGAAAAAGTGGCGCTTCTAAATTGATTGCCATCATTTGACTATATTCTGCTCGTGATAATTGCGTAAATGGTACTTTGGTATACGCACCGGCACTGTTAACTAACACATCAATCACTTGATGCTGCTTGATAACTTCAGCGGCCAATGCGTCAACTTGGCTAGCACAACTTAAATCAGCACTAACTAAGGTGACTTGTCGGTTAAGTTTTAAAATATCATCTGCAACTGCTTTGACTTCATTTTGTGATTTATGAGCATGTAATATTAAATCATAGCCAGCATCAGCAAGAGCCAAGGCAATTGCACGCCCTACGCGAATGCCGGCACCAGTAACCATAGCGATAGGCATAAATTAACCTCATGAATCTTTTGGTTGGCGTCGCCAACGTTGATGCATCCATACCCATTGCTCAGGGTGTTGTCTAATCGCGGTTTCGAGTTCGGCAGTAATGGCTGCAGTCAAGCGAATAATATTTTCATCATGGTTACCGCTTTTTGTAAACGGTAAACGGGCAAAGTGTAATACATGTTTATTATTAACGCGATGATCCCAAGTTATAATAACCGGTGTCGATAATTTTAAAGATAGTGACGCTGCGGTAGTCGGAGTATAGGCAGGTCGGCCAAAGAAAGGTACAAAATCACCAGGCACTTTAGTGTCTTGATCAATAAGCAAAGCCAACAAACCACCTTTGCGTAATGTGCCAAGCATTTTTTTACCGACATCAGCATCGCCACGCCAAATCATTTGCATACCATAGCGGCAACGGGCTTGCTGAACTAGCTTAGTCAAACGTGGGTCATAAGTTGGTTTGGCAATACTTGCAACATGATAACCTGCATGCGCCACTACCTGCGCTAATAGCTCCCAATTACCAATATGACCGGTAATAATAATGACCCCGCGTCCTTCACTAAGAGCCGTATCGAGTACTTCACGATGTTCAGGGCTTAATTGCACGGCATTGGTCCCGGAAATAAAGCGATCGATATGCACAGTCTCAGCAGCAGAAAGCGCAAGATGTAAAAACATGCGTCGCATAATACTTCGCCGCTCTTTGGCGCTTAACTTTGGCATGGCAAGTTCTAAGTGTTTTAACGCGCGGTGACGTTCAAGAGGAGCAACATAAGGTGCCAGACACCCTAAAGTTAAAGTAAAAAGCTTTAGCATTACAAAAGGCAGGTGGGTAAAAAGTGCCAAACTTAGACGTACAAATAGGAAAATAAAGCCATTTTTTAAACGTTGCCAATGACCCCAATGCGCTGGAAGCTGAATTATGCTTGAACCATTTTGTTTTTTCGCATTGCCGTCATTATTAGTAACTACATTGGGTTGTTGCTGATTTTGTGTCATTTGACTGCTATTCATAACCATAGCGTTTAGCACGATGATAGAGAAAAATGCGAGTAGAGAAAAAATGACTATTGAATATTGTCGTTTTGCCCCTTCTACTACTGGGCAAGCTCATTTGGGTACGATGTTGGCAGCATTATTGGCCTGGCTTGATGCAAAAAGTCGTGGGGCTAAGCTAATTTTACGTTTAGAAGATATTGATAAAGAACGTTGTAAGCTTGAATTTAGCCAACAAATGCGAGTTGACCTTAATTGGTTAGGTTTAACTTTCGATAGTATTTGTGAGCAGCATACTAAGGTACATCAACATCAAGCTGCATTAGAAAAATTGGCTAGCGCGGGATTTCTTTACCCTTGTATGTGTAGTCGGGCGCAAATACGCGGAAATGCTAAGCGTGCTACAGATGGTGGTTATGTGTATCCTGGCACAAATCTTAAGGTGCTTCTTTTGCCAGCACTTTAGAGCGCTCAATTACATAATTTTTAATGGTGTTGTTTGAAGAAACAGGCTGCACATAATTTGGTACCAGTGTGCCACCTTGATCAATTGAGCGATTATTAGTTGGGTTGACCCAAATCATATACCTAATTTCATCTCCAAAAGCCGCATCACGTATATAGATAAGACTTTCTTCAGGATCATAAACATCGGTTACAAAAATATAAGGTTCTATGCGATCTAGCCACTCTTCGGCCAAAGGCTTAATACGATACTGCCAATTAAGCCAATCACGCCTGATTACCCCCACTTCTGCAAGTAGTTTTTGTTTGTTTGTTTCACTTGAAAAGACAATATCCCATAGATTAGTTTTATTTCCGGGCCAATGATTTTCTGCCCAAGTGTTATTCGAATTGCTATTGTCAAAAATGGTACTAGCTACCACGTTGTTAAAAGTAGGATGTTCATTATCCCAATTTTCAGGGTAAGTATCACGAAACACAAAGTCAAAATCGTAAGTTAGCATCGACCAAACTTTGGTGTCAGGGTCTTGATACATATAGTAGTTATTAGCCCCACGTACAAAGTGGTCTACGGCGCCAAGCGCTAATTCTACTGCTTGTTGCTTAATAAAGGCATCAACGTTAAACACCACCTCAAGCTGTGCAAGAGTAGTACTTGTATTAATTATAAGTTTGATTAAATCAGTAAGCTCACTGCGTGCCCCTTTTTCACCAGATTGCAGGTCATCCTCAAGGCTATCTTTTTTAGTTTTAAGGTCGTAATGTGGACGGTAGGGTTTAAACATTGATACTTCAGTATATCCATAATTAGTAAAATTTACCCCACTATTGATAAAACCTGCATTAGCATTAGCTTGGCCTACCCATTCTTCACGACTATCGGGATCAGGTCGTTCAACACCAATGACGCAAAAGTTTGCATTGGTATATGAGCTGGGGTCACTGATTTGTGGATCATATTTTACGCAGTCAGCGCTATAGTTGCGATCTGGTGAATTATAATTAGTAAGATCACCACCGCTGCCTTTAAATAAAAAGCCATTTTTATTTTCACCAAAACGTTTTTGTAAATAACGTTTGTCAATGGGCTCGAGCATAGAAAATACGCCCATTTCGTAGGTGATGGGCAGTTGGCGCCCATAAAGTTCAGTATTATTTGCTGTAGGGGTAATAACAACTTGCAGCGAGGCAAAGGCGCCGCGAGAGGTTAAAACATTGCGATTGTTGAGAATAGCGTAAGAGAGAATCTCTCTAATATAAGATTGGTCAGCATTATTATATTTTAACTGCAAACTATCAAGCCCGCGATATTTACGTTTGCTGATTTGATTACCATCATTATCAAATTCAAATAATGGTACATCATCGGCAATACGGTTATAACATAACCAACCATCTACTTTGGCTGGTTGTAATTGGTCATCAACACAGGCGAATATACTTTCATCTTCATTAAAGGTTTCATCAAATTTAATATTGTAGTGAAAGCGACGAGGTATACCAGAAGTAATATCAACACCGTAAGTTTGATAATTCACCGGCCAAACTCGACTATAAGCGCCACGCATACGAAAACCGACTTTTTCAACCTTATCAACAACAGAACCATTGGTGTCTAATAATTCAAAAGTTGCCGGGCGATATAACTCAGAAGCATGTTGTACGTTCCAGCCATCAGGATTATCGCCCCAGGCATTATTAGTATATTTTGACCGTTCAGTAGTGAGGGTGAAGGCCATCCAATCATCAGCAGTTATAGTAAGGCGAATCTGATGTACAGCGTCTATATCAAAGAGCGGGGTTGCTGGGTCATCGTCACAAGTAACCTTAATATCGTTTACTCCACCAGCAGGAGCTGCCCCAACACCACGGCCAACCACACAATAAACACTAGCGGGTTGCTCGGTAACCTTTATCGAATATATAGCGCTAGTAGCTACGGCGCTAAGAAAAGAAAAATCACCATCAGCACTTATCGTAGCGCTAGCATTGTCATTAAGGGTTAGCTTTACTGATTGGCCAACAGGTAGACCAGATACTGTACCTGCTATTGTTTCAAGCTGGGTTGTTGGGCAAGGGGTAGGATTATCAACAACAACAGTCGTCTCTGTTTTGGGATCACAGGATTGTGGTGTTTGTGTATCAGTTTGCGCGGTGCAATCATTTGTTGTTGCTTCTTCACATCCTTTGGTTGCACCAGATGGAAAATCGTCACAAGCAGCAAGAGTAAAAATGAATATACTATAAAAACTAAAACGCGTGATAGTATGCATCTATATTCTCCTGCAAAGGATAAATTTTAAGAAATATGCTAAAACTGCGTACATTGTAACATAAGTTATACTGTAGTAGTCAACTTGATAACCTATCATCGATAATACGATTATTTTTGCATAAATATTCAATTATTAATGTTTTTTATTATTTTTACACATTTACAAACTATTACAGCGCTAGTGTTATCAAAAAGGTGACAGTTTTTAACTTTGGCTTTAGCTTGCATATGCCTAATTACTACCTAAGATACCCATAAAAGATTATAAATTTATCGCTAAGTTAGGAGATTATAGTGCGACCAGATAAGTTTACGCAAAAAGCTCGTGAGGCACTAATTGAAGCGCAAAGCATAGCTGTTAATAACGGCCAGCAAGTCGTTGAATTAGTGCATCTTCTCATAGCATTAGTGAAACAAGAAGGTGGTGTAGTACCGGCGTTGCTTGAAAAAATTGGTGTTGCCACCAAAGCACTGCTTGAACAGCTAAATACTGAAATTAAACGTATCGCTCGCGTAGAAGGGGGTGAGCCGTATTTAGGTAACTCGCTTAATCGTGTGCTTGAGCAAGCGCGTAAAGAAGCAGACAAACTCAAAGATGACTATATATCAGCAGAGCATTTATTACTGGCGGCAACTGAGAGCAAAACCTCCGGCGGCGATGTGCTACGACGATTGGGAGTAAAGCGAGATACGGTATTAAATGCGCTGCAAGAAGTACGTGGTTCGCATCGGGTAACTGATGATCATCCCGAAAACCGCTATCAATCATTGTCACGCTATGGTCGTGATTTAACTGAGCTAGCGCGCAAAGGAAAGCTTGATCCAGTTATTGGCCGCGACGAAGAAATTCGTCGCGTGCTGCAGATTTTATCGCGGCGTAGCAAAAATAATCCCGTACTTATTGGTGAACCAGGGGTTGGTAAAACCGCCATTGTCGAAGGTCTTGCACGACGAATTATTGACGGTGATGTGCCAATGGGCATGAAAAATAAGCGTATTATTGCCCTTGATCTTGGGGCTTTAGTCGCAGGCGCTAAATATCGTGGTGAATTTGAAGACCGCCTTAAAGCAGTGCTCAAAGATGTAACCGAGAGCGAAGATGTGGTCTTGTTTATTGATGAGCTGCATACCCTGGTGGGCGCTGGTGCTGCCGAAGGTGCGATGGATGCATCAAATATGCTTAAACCAGCATTGGCGCGTGGTGAATTACACTGTATTGGCGCTACTACTCTTGATGAATATCGCAAACGCATTGAGAAAGATGCCGCGCTTGAGCGTCGTTTTGCGCCGGTATTAGTGCAACCGCCGTCTGTTGAAGATACGGTGTCAATATTACGTGGGCTTAAAGAACGTTACGAATTGCATCATGGTGTACGTATTCAAGATAGTGCCATTATTGCAGCGGCGCGTTTATCTAATCGTTATATTACCGATAGGTTTTTGCCGGATAAAGCAATTGACCTTATTGATGAAGCCGGTAGTAATTTGCGCTTGCAAATTGATTCAATGCCGACGGCAATTGACGATCTTAATCGTCGTATCATTCAATTAGAAATTGAACGACAAGCATTGCTTAAAGAAACTGATGCCGCCTCAAAAGCGCGACTTGAAAAACTAGAGGCTGAACTTGCAGAACTAAAAGAAGAAGATGGCGCGCTGCGGGCGCAATGGCAACGCGAAGTTGATTCATTAAAACTTGCACGTGAAATAAAAGAACAGCTTGATGCTATGCGCACTGAGCAGGCTGATGCTGAACGACACGGCAATCTTAACCGTGCGGCTGAATTAAAATATGGCCTTATTCCTGAAACTGAAAAACGACTGGTCATGGCTGAAGCGGCGGCAGCGGGTACTAGCGGTAATCGTATGTTAAATGAAGAAGTGACTGCTGAGGATATTGCTAAAATAGTTTCGCGTTGGACGGGTATTCCAGTTTCACGTATGCTTGAAGCTGAGGTAGCTAAGCTTTTACGTATTGAAAATCAATTAGGCGAGCGCGTCGTAGGGCAAAATGAAGCTCTTAAAGTGGTTGGCGATGCTGTGCGTCGCAGTCGTGCGGGCTTAGCCGATCCCCATCGCCCGATTGGCAGTTTTTTATTTATGGGACCAACTGGGGTTGGTAAAACCGAAACTGCACGTGCATTAGCTGAATTTCTCTTTGATGATGAACAGGCCATGATCCGCATTGATATGAGCGAATACATGGAAAAACATTCAGTATCCCGGCTAATTGGTGCGCCTCCTGGATATGTCGGTTACGATGAGGGTGGCCAGTTAACCGAAGCAGTGCGCCGTCGGCCATATGCTGTTGTTTTATTTGATGAGATCGAAAAAGCGCATAGCGATGTGTTTAATGCGTTATTACAAATTTTAGAAGATGGTCGTTTAACCGATGGTCAAGGACGTACGGTTGATTTTCGCAATAGTGTTTTGATTATGACTTCAAATGTTGGTTCAGCAGCGATACAGCAATTTGCCGGCAATGATTCTGAACGCATGCGTACTTTAGCTACTGAAGCTCTGCGGCAACAATTTAAGCCCGAGTTTCTTAATCGTATAGATGAGGTCGTAATTTTTAACGCGCTCAGCGAAGAACACATCAAAAGCATTCTCGAAATTCAACTTAGACACCTGCGCCAGCTATTAGCAGAGCGCAATTTAACGCTTGAGCTAAGTGAAACTGCAAAAGAGTTGCTGGCTCGGGCTGGTTACGACCCGGTGTATGGTGCTCGTCCACTAAAGCGAACTATTCAAAGATTATTACAGAATCCCTTGGCAACAGCTTTACTTAGTGGCCAGTTTGTTATTGGTGATACTATTAATGTTGATGTTGTTGATGGTGAAATTGTATTTAACGTGAAGCGTTAATGCCACTGGTACTGTAAAGCTACAGCTATTTATATCTGCAAAAACTTAAGAAAAATAACCAAGTAGTACTTGCAATAATAACTTATCGTGCATTGCCCCTGGTTGTTCGCTACAGTTACAAAAATGGCAAAAGAACAACAAGGCAGCTTTGCGCGAGTTTGGGGTAGGGCCCAAAGCGGCGAACTTGGCGAAGCAAATATAAATATTTCACAAGTGATGCAGATAATTAACGAACGTTTGGTGCGTATCGTTTATCAGCCAATTGTTGATCTTAAAACACGAAAAATTTATGGTTACGAAGCCTTAGCACGTAGTTTGACACCAAAATTTAAAGGGCCTGAAGATTTATTTGCAACTGCAGTGCAAGAAAGGTGCGTTGGTGAACTTGGTCGTATGTTACGAGCATTAGCGCTTGATGGTTGTACTGAATATCCTTTATTTCTTAATGTAAATCCTAATGAATTTAATCAGGGCTTTTTAGTGCAACCTGATGATCCAGTTTTTTGGCACGAGCTCCCTATTTATATGGAAATTACGGAGAGCGTACCCCTTAGTCATTTTGCTTTGTGTTCGCATGTAATTGGAGAGCTGCGTTCAAAAGGGGTGCGTATTGCAATCGATGACCTTGGTGCAGGATTTTCTAATCTAAAATATATATCTGATCTTGAACCTGATATTGTTAAAGTTGATCGTGAACTTGTTGCCGGCGTCGATAAAAATCGTCGTAAGTTTCGCCTGCTGCATTCAATAGTAAGTCTATGTAATCATATGGGCGCCGCCGTAGTCGCTGAAGGCATCGAAACTACCGAAGAATTAGTGGCGGTTTGCGCCACCGGGGCGCAGTATGGTCAAGGGTTCTTGTTGGCATATCCGGATACCCCACTACCTAAAGCTGAATGGCCGATGTAATATTAAAAAAATATTAAGGTTGTTGTGGCGGGTTTAATAATTTATCTATTCGTTCGGTAATTATATTTAAGCGCAACGCTAATGTATTTATTATACTCGATGAGGTATTTTGAGTGTCTTCATTAATACCATATCTGGCCATCATGTTTTTAGTTCTGGTATAATCTCTTTTTAGCATAGCTAATTGATAATTTATATATCTTGATTGAGGGCTTGCTTCTATAGAGGAGCAGAGCTTTTCTAAGTGTATAAGTTTTCCAATAATAAATTTCGTTGCATCTCTGTCGATGACATTACAACCTTGACTGATAGCACTTAATTTCGATTTGATCTGTTTATTAGAAACGTTTTGTAACTTTCCTTGTGCCGTTTGAGCAGTGGCTTTTATTATGTTAGTAAATGCTATATCAGTTGAAGTGATTAATACAGCGGTATCATGTTTAATAGCTTTAAGCCTATTATGTACGGTGTTTATGTATTGTGCTTTTTGTCTTGCTTTATCCAGATTATCTCTAGCAGCATTAAGCAAAGTTATTAGCTTAAATGCTGGATCAGCATTTGTTACCTTGTGGCCATAATTTTTTTCAAATTCATCTCGGACCAATTTAGCATAATTTAAACATGTTTGAGCTTGTCCAATGCGCCTAGGAAAATCATGCTGTCCTATATTACTGTCTATAGTTTCTCGATTTGCGTAATTTTTTATTGTCTCAAGTTGGTTTGCAGCAGCAGTACAATTATTAATTAGTGTATTAGTATAGTTAGTAAGTTTATTTAAAGTAATAGTAAGTGAAATTGGTAAGCTAATAGTATTATTGGTAGTAGAATTTTGTTTTTTATTAGTGCTTATAGAGATTTGTTGACCACTTTGGGAGATATAATGATCTATTCTTGCAGTATGTTCTTTGCTTCTCTTTATTACTCGATTTATTGAATCAATAAGTTGTCTTTGTTTATCAGGATAATCTTCGCTAGTAAATTCAACTATTGATGTATAATTGTCAATGTCTATTTGTAGGGTAGTTATTGCAGTTTCAACCTCTGTACCGTTTTGTGCAATATCTTCAAGAGTTGCTGGGGGGTCACCTGTTTGTGAAGTATAACTTTCAATCAAGCCGCGGCCATTTGCGATTAGTTCATTTAAAGCAAGTGCTTGTCGTTGCATACTTAAGATAGCAACAGCATTTCTGATTTCTGTATAAGCGTGAATAAAGTCTAGGATAATTTGACGAGCCAGTGAATTACCAACATTTGCGGCTTCTACTAAATATGGTCTGATTTTGTAAAATTCATAATATATTCGTTCTAATTCTTTAGTGTATTCCTCACATTCGTTATTGCCGATGAGATAATTTGTGCCATCGTTAATATGCGTATTGGCTTCAGATGTTGTAGTACTTAACGATTCTAAAAATCGCTGTAATTCAGTAAGATACCTTGAGGCAGTTAAAGTATTTTCATCTGGAATCTCTTCTGGGGTAGTTGGTTCATAATAGCCTTCATGGATCACATCATCATCAGGAAGAGATATAAATGGTGTTACTGGCGAAACTATTGGTGGTGGTAACGCCTTCGGCTGCGGCCTTGGTGCAATTTGCATAAGTGTTGTTGATTGTGGTAATGCTGGTACGTTAGTTGTCGTTGGGCTTCTTGCAATAGCATTTGTATTACTATTACTATTAGTATTACTATTAGTATTAGTATTAGTAGTTCCTAATACGTCGGTTTGAGAACCATTAGCTTCAGTCTCCGACGCCATTGTTGCAATAGTTACAGCAAATACATCGGCATAAGCGCGTAATACATTTAAAACGCGACCGACTGTCACTTCATTACTATCTGCTCTCCAAGCTTGTAACACCGCCGCCAATTCGGCCCAAGCCTGTGCTTCTCTTGCTGTTTGCAGTTCTTGTTTTGATCCTTTGGGCCATAGTGGGTCACGAGGCTGTGAATAAAAATCCAACCCCAAACTTCGTTGCAAACCATGCGCAATACGCATTGCCAATAAAAACTGCACGGTTTATTCAATGGCTAATTCAATATTGTCAATATTGCCTTGATCATTCAATAATTGCAGCGTACTAACGGCACCTAAACAGATGGCCTCTTCAGTAAAATACAATCCCGCCTCAATACTATTAACCGCAAAGTCTTTAACTAATTGTGCGGCGCCAGCTCTTACAGTTGGTGTTGCTGTACTTGCCATTGCCCGTAATTGTTGATTAGTTGCGAACTGCCCAGCACGTACGGTTTGCATGGTTTTAATGCCTTGCTGCACTGCTCATGCTTGTCGAGCTGCTTGGATAGCTTGCAACTGCTCTGGCATGTAGGGCCCCGGCAAATTGCACTGCCCCCATCATCACCACGCTCCAAAAATATCCCTCGGGGCTATTATCAATTAACTCTTGTTCATCAAGAGCCCAATGCAAGCCATTCATACCAGCATGAAGTGCGACACCATCAATCGTTATGGTAGCAGCACATAAGCCAAATGTTTCTAAGCATAACTCTCCTTTACGAGCTATTTTAAATAGCCGAGCTATTGGGGTTGTTGCACGACCTAGTATAGCATTGCTGCCTATACCACGAGTTACCGTCGCTACCCCCACCATTTCCCAAAACACTGGTGAATCTATAGCCTTAAGCACCTCTTTGCCATTTCGTTTAATAAACGATGGCTCGGCCGCTTTTATATCAGCTAAAATAGGGGCCATTGTTGCACTATTGACTATCTTTTGTAATTTGGCGTGCTCTTGGTCTTGCTCGATGCGCTGTAAACGCTTTACCTCTTCTTTGTATAAGTGGGCGTCATAGTGTTCTTTTTTATTCGTGGTTACTAAGGGTTTACCTGTTAGTTGCGATTTATATACCACTATTATTTCACTCCAGTGTTTCTTTACTAACTTGTTAAGCTTATGAGATTCTAAATCTTCACTTGCTAATATTAGTTTGCGTGAGTTTAGTTCGCGTAGTTGTAATACAGTATTTATCGCTAATGTCAACGAGCCCTTAGTATCCTTAGTATAATGAAAACTTTCTTTTGCCGTAATTTGATGACGCAAAAATGACTGTATCGTTGCATAATAGGCTAATAAGGCATCACCAACGCGTCGAGCCTTAGCGGTCTGTTGCAAATATAATATGCGGTTAGTTATAATTTTATCTATGGCTAGGCGTTTCTAACTGCTTACCGAATATTTGGCCATCGTGTCTAAGATGGGGTCTGCCTTTACCTCGATGTTTTTAGGAGTAATCGATTTACCATTTAATAACAACAAAAGTGCTTTATCCATGGCATTAATAGAATAGTTCAAATGTTCGATTACTTTGCGTTCTTTAGCTTCATCAAAATGCTCAGGATTGGCTGCTATTGACAAATATGCCGCCTCGGGGTCCCCTGAAAATTCATCAGGTTTTTCTAAACCTATCGGAAATCGCTCACCAGGTATGGGGCCGTTTTTATATCTATTATAAGTCATTAAGCTCAATAGGTCGCTTGCTAGGGTTTTACCCTCTCTTAGATAACCCAACCCTTTGCGCACCATGCTGGTTTTACCAGAATTTTTCAGCAACCATAGCTTTAATTCATTTGTTTTAGCGCTTTGACTGCTGCGGCATATGATGCCTTGGCCAACCGCCAACAATGGTAGTTGGTTCTCTTTTTGAGTCGCAGTGTCTAGGCATGATGACATTACTTTTAATATTTGAGTTTGCGCACACTCATTACGCGATAATACATCTTTATCTGTTGCTGTTTGGGTAAACGCTGGGTCTAAGGCGCTCTTAGAGTCGGTAATTAATTTGCCAATGTTATGAGGCTTAGTTTCACAAATCGGACATTCAATTATTTCGTCTTTACCATTTATACCGTTTTTAATATTTACGGTGGCGGTGGTTTTAGATGTGGTATTTTTATCATGCTTATCTACTTCAGAGCTTGATAAACCTGTGTGTGTTTTACCATTAGGTATTGGAGGTATTGAAAAGATATTTTTTAGATCAAGCGATGGATGACAGATATGTACACATATCTAACTAAGGCCTAGATTTAAATTCAATAAAAGTGGGGATAAATATAAAATAATGATTAGTGATAACACTAATCAACAAAAGCTTTGAGTGCTTTAGAGCGAGCCGGATGGCGCAATTTGCTTAATGCTTTGGCTTCGATTTGGCGAATACGCTCGCGGGTAACCGCAAATTTGCCCGCAATTTGTTCAAGCGTTAGTTCGCTATCTTCGTTAATACCAAAGCGCAGACTTAACACCGCTTGCTCACGTGGAGTCAGGCTCGACATTTGTGAGCGAGCTTCAACAGCCAGCTCGGTAGACATTGCGCCTTGCGATGGTAATTCAGCCTTTTCGTTGGTAATGAAATCAACCAAAGTCGCTTCTTTATCATCACCAACTGGAGTTTCTAAAAACACGGTTTTTGTAGCTGAACCAATTACTTCTTCAACGCGTTCAATCGGGATACTGAGTTTATCTGCGATCTCTTGTACGTTTGGTTCACGTCCCAAAGAATGAGTAAGATAACGCATAGTGCGAGAGATTTTGTTGAGCGCTTCAGTGCGATGAACTGGCAAACGTATAGTGCGCCCTTGGTCAGCTAAAGCACGCACCATGGCTTGACGGATCCACCAATTGGCATAAGTTGAAAAACGATAGCCGCGACGAAATTCAAATTTTTCGGCAGCGCGCATTAAACCAATGTTGCCCTCTTGAATGAGGTCAAGCAGTTGCAAGCCACGATTAGTATATTTTCGAGCAATAAAAACAACCTGTTTCAGGTGTGATTCAATTAACTCACTGCGGGCTTTATTAACTTTAGCTTGCGCCTTGCGAATAGCATAACAAGTTGCATGTAAAGCATCGTTTGACATGCCAGCAGATTCGGCAATTCGCTCACGAGTTATTTGTGTTGCAGTAAGCAAGTCATCTAATTGACGCACTGCAGCAACACTAATGTCTAATTTTTTACTTAAACTTTGAGCTACACCGCGTTCGCGCTTAGCTTTTTTTAAGCGTTTGGATAGATCATCTTCAGAGATCTTTAGGGTTTTAAGCACGCGTTGTATTTCAGCTTCAGAAGCATCGAGCCGAGATTCTAAGGACATCAAACGATTAAAGCCACGTTCGATATCATCTTTCGATACTTCATTGTCAGAGCTGATTTTACCTAAAACGCCTGAAGCAATAACAGCATTAACCACGTCCTGTTCAGCAACTTCTACGCGTTTTGCAGTTATTACCTCTGTTTCACGAGTTAGTTGAGGTGCAGCAGCTACACGGCGTAAATAGATACGCAGGGCATCGATTGCCTCAGCCGGAAGACTAATCCCCTTTAAAATAGTAGTGGGATCTTCTTCTTTTTCGTTTTCAGTTGCTGCTGTCGTGTCATCTTCTATTGGGGATAGTTCTTTTTTAGTAGCTGTAGCTGTTGCAGACGATCGTGAAGCTGAGCTAGATAAAACGATCGTTTGCATATTTTTTTTACGTCTGTTGGTACTTGTCGATGAACTTTTACTACCCCCTAAGTCCATAACACTATTCGCCAAATCGTCTTTATTTTTCATAATGCTGGCCCGTCCTCGATACCGGGATATCCTCTGACGCTACAATGGCGCGCCGATTAATGTTGCTGCTTATCGATATTCGCGCCGGTTTTGTTGGTCGCCGCGAGGTTTCGTTATTTTTATAAACCTCGAAAACGCACTTCGTATTCCAAGAACCTTACTTAGCAATACGAGCAGCGCAATAGGAGATGCTCATTCTTACGCCTATTGTCAACCCAGAACTGTGCTCTATTTCGATATTGTTGATTGCGAAATTTTGTTAATGGCAATAATGTCAGGATATTGCATCGCGTAGTTGCCAACAACCTAGCCCTTAAGCTAGCCTCTGTGGCTCTTGATCTTAAGGCAAAATGTGACTTTGTGGTAGGAGTCGTGCAAGTGCGATCCAAAAAATTTACGATTTTATCAAAATACGCGTTTTTATCATTTATTACGCTCATTTTTAGTTTTGTCATGAGCAGTTGCGGCGTTGAAACTGTGGTGCATGGCGTTAATGAGCGTGAAGCTAATCGAATTATTGAAACGCTAGCGTTACGTGATATTAACGCTGATAAGCTAACTAATACCTCTGGTCGTCAAGTAGTATACGATATTACCGTAGCAGCTTCTCGACGCATTGATGCAATTAAAGTGTTAAACGAGAACGAGCTACCGCGGCGTGTTTCAAAAGGTTATATTGATGTTTTTGCTACAACCGGGCTTATTCCAACTTCATCTGAAGAAAAAGCCAAAAAGTTAGCAGCGCTTGAAGGTGAAATTGAGCGTCAATTGAAATTAATTGAAGGGGTGCTCGATGTAGAAGTACAGGTTGTCTCTCCCGATGAAAGCGCTTTACGTACTACCAAAGAACAAGAACCAGCTACCACTGCTAGTGTCACTATTAAATATTTAGCTCGCCCTGATGGTTCTCAGCCTATAAGTGAAGGTGAGGTGCAAAAAATTGTAGCTGCTGGCGTTGAAAAATTAATGCCAGAGCAAGTCGTTGTAGTAATGCGACCAGTTGCAACAAGCGTACCTAAAAAGAATCAACGTGCGTCTACAAGTATTACTAGTAGAATTAACCCCAAAGTAATGACCGGTATTGTGATCGGGGCTGGTGCTTTAATAGCTCTGCTGATTATCATTGTTATTTTTTCACAATGGCAAGTTCGTTCAACGCGAAATCGTTTGAATAGATTGCAAAGTGAAATTGCTAAAGCACGCAAACGCTCAGTAGAAGCATTACAAGCTATGGGTGAATCACCACCGCCAGGTTAAAAAAGTTTGGTTATTGATTTTATGGGTATAGTTTTTGGGTGCAGCCATAGGAGTGATATTTAAGGATGCATCCCTTTTTTGAACCACTCAGTGAACGTGAAACGATGTTGTTACTGACTACTTTGACTGTAGGCAGTAGCGAAGACGTTGAAATATTTTCAGGACTGCCCACTGAAAGTCGGCAACGGTTACGCGAAAAAGCACAGGCGCTTAGCACCATTGTTGCAGAAAAGCGGGTTGCTTTTATTGTCCATGAAATTAAGCAGGCATTAGCTTTTCGTGGGCTGCGTGGTGTTGATAAAATTGATGCTTCATGGTTATTACAAGCTTTAAAAGGTGAAAGTCCGCGTATGGTAGCCACGGTATTAGTGGGTTTACCTAATCCAATCGTACGTTCATTACTTGCGTGCTTGCCGCCGGGCATTAGGCAACGTTTGCCGCCACGTGAAGAGATGAAGCTAGTACATGCTGATATCGTACGATCGGTACGATTGATGTATGAAGCGCGATTTACTTTAATGCCTCAACCAACAGCAAAAGGTTTTGCTTTTCGTGATGTAATTCAACTTGAGCGCGGCGAGATTTTTAAGCTCATGCGTGATTTAGGGCTTATTGAGTTGGGACAAGCATTTGTCTCAATGGGTAAGAACGCGCTGGCAGAATTATGTCGACGCTTGCCCCGCAATCACGCTGAAGAACTAATTTTAGCGGTACGCAGTGCCTCACAGATAGATCTACCTGATGAAAATGTGGCGCAACATTTTTTATCGCGTGTGGTTGTTAATTTTAATGACACTGAAGAGTTATTTCAAAAAGCTGGATTATGGCGACTAGCACGTGCTGCCAGTATTGAGGGTATAATCTTTTGCCAAGCATTTCGTCAGCGTCTGCCACGAGAGGTGGGTTTATTATTTGATAGTTTTCTTGAACAGGTAAATGAAATGGGGGACCTTAATGAAGAGGTGATTAAGCGTATTCAAGATTTAATATTGTTACGCGTACAGTATTTAGCTGAGCGTCACTTAGTATCTCGACGTTGGCTTGAAACAGAAATGCTTTATAATAATCCAGAAACTATTGCAGCAGTAAGAGCAGAAAATGAAGATAAAAACCAAGCGGCGGTTGAAGTATAGTAACTGAAAAACTCTTACATAGATTACCAGTCACCCAGCTGTCCGCTGCTGTTATCTCCCCAGCACTGTATTACGCCACTCGCAAGGATGGCACAGGTATGCTGATTGCCACCAGTAATATCAATTATCTCCTCAGATGTAGCTTGTACTGCGACCGGATAACTTCGATTTATTGTTGTATTGTCACCGAGTTGACCATAGCCATTAGCCCCCCAGCATTTCAAAGTGTTGTCAATCCAAGCAAAAGTATTAAACGAGCCAGCGTTAACGCGCAAGACATCTGAGCTAATTATAGTTAGCGGGGTGCTACTAGTAGTGGTAGAGCTATTGCCAAGCTGGCCGCTATCATTATTGCCCCAGCACTTGAGTCCATTCGAGTTAAGTAAAGCACAAGTATGTACAATTCCTGCGGTAATCGCAGCGACACCTGAAGATAAGCCGCTGACCGTAACTGGAGTGGCGGCGATATCATCAGGGGTAAGAGTACGACCGTCACCCAATTGGCCGTATTCGGCAAGTCCCCAGCATTTAACACCATGCATGTTGGTAAGCGCACAAGTATGGTTGCCTAGATGCGCGGTAATTGCCATCACGTAACTGAGATTGGTAACTGCGACTGGGGTATTGCTATCATTAGTGGCGCCATTGCCCAATTCACCCAATCCTCCTTGACCCCAGCATTTTACAGTACCATCTTGCAATAAGGCACAATTGTGGAAATAGCCAGCGGCGATCGCACTTACTGTTGATAGATTACTTACTAATATCGGAGTTCGCTGACTGTCATTGGCAATAGTGCCTGTTTGACCTGCCTCGTTATCACCCCAACACATTACGGTAGTATCAGCGAGCAAGGCGCATGTGTGATAACCACCGCTGGCAACGGCTATGGCTCTGTCTAGCAGGCCATCGACATTCACAGGAGTAGATGAGTAGTTGCTTGAGGTATTGCTATTGCCGAGTTGCCCATGGTTATTATTACCCCAACAGCTAATTGTGCCATTATTATAAAGAGCGCAAGTATGACTTACTCCTGCTGAAATTTGTACAGGTGCAAGCGGGCAGTTACCGAATTGGTTACAATCAATATCATCGCGTAGGGTACCCATCTCGCAGGCTGATAGTAATGTGATAATAACGCCTAGTAATGGCGCATGCTCACGAACAACATCATGGTTATGATGCCGCATGCTTACTCCGTGATGTTAGGCTTTGGTGCTGGGGTTAACGCATTTTTAGGGGAATTAATGGTGGCATTGGTCAAGTACAACCCCCAGCGAATTGCGCCATTGCTATCACTGCTTACCATTAGATCTTGCGCTTTTTGTTGGCTCTCGGGGCAAAGTTCGATGACAGCAGGTATTTGGCCACGTTGGTCAGCAGTACGTTTGTCGGTGGTAGCCAGAGTGAGTTTGAGTGGCTTATTGTCGTCAGCAGCAGCCACAGCAAGCAAACAATGGCCAGATGCCACTTTTATATCAACTGTAGAAATCGAGGTGCTGCTAGCCGCGGTGACTTTTGACCTGCCTCGCTGCAATGGTTTTATTAAGCGAGGGCCGGCAACATCGTATGCGGCAATATCCACATTTTCATAACCGGCCATTACTTCACCAGCACCACTGCGAGCGAACTCGGCCTTGGCCGCGTCAAAATTGGCAGCGGTTAGATAATTGTTGATTTGGGTTTGCGCTTTGAGTGCTAGCTCGCGCGCGATCATTGGGATTAGTGCATCTGGTGAGTTAATCGGCTCTTTATTCATTGGATGGCCTTCGACATTATGGGTCGGGTCATTGGCGACCTCGTTATCCTGCCAAGTATAGCTAAGAGGAATGGCGGTGGTTGCGGGCTCGCCATCAACAGGTGTCATAGTAATTTTCACGGAACCTTCTGCCGTTCTGCTCGCTATATACTTAGTGTACTTCCAGTCTTCTTCGATCGGTACCTGTATGGTGCTGGGGGTACTGTCATAGGTAGCACGTGTTTCAAGACGTTGTTGACGTGCCATATTGAGCTCGTCTTCACTGGGATCGGTTAGCGCAGCACAGCCGACACTGCCACCTACATCGATGGCGGCGTCAAGGAGAAGTCCCGCGATACCGCTTTTATGATTGAGTGATTTAGTTTTTTTGGCAGCTTCGACGCATTCATCATAAGTACGCTGTGCGCTTTCTTTGGCACTATCGTAACGCTCTTTAGCATCGCGATACTCGCGCTCGGCTCTCTCCATAGCTTGGCGTGTTTCTTCTTTGGCGGGATTGGTGCGCTCTTCGTAGCGGGCGATAAAACGACTGGTAGCGGTCTCTTCGCGTCGTTTTACTTCGCCGATGTTGAGGTTTTCAACGGAGATGAATAGACGGTGGGTAGCGCCCTTGATGTTTCCGGGCAGCATTCGTACCGAACCATCGCTTTTTTCAGTTACGGTTTTTATCGCTTTGAAAATAGTTTCGTAGAGTGCCGCAACCTGAGCACTGCTAGGTTTGTCAGTAAGTATTGCTACTATTGAGCGGGCATAGCGGGTACCGATTACCGGTCGTTGATCACGAAAATGCACCGCGCCAATAGTTCGCCGCACTAAAGTCAAATTAACGCCGCGCTTATCAATCAATCCTTCCCATACTCCTAAAGATGAACGACATTCGAGATGTTGTGCACCGTGGTCGTCATTGCTGCTGCAATAACCTTTGGGCACACGTAAAAAGCGAGTGATGTCTTCTGGCGATTGCTTTTGATGCTCATCTCTTGGAGCAAAACAAGTATCGAGCACATCAGCGCGAACTTTGAGTTTGCCATCAAGAAATCGTATCCAGGGGATCATGGCGTCATCTGCACGAAAAGCACCATTTGCATCACCAAGCTCGACCGCATCAATTTGCAGAGCCCCAATATTTTGGGACTCGACAAGAATGCTCGCTGCACCTTTTCCTACAGCGACAAGGTGAGTGCATTCGCGGCGCCAAGGCGTAAATTTATAGAATTTGCCAACTAGTGCTAAACGGCTTTTGAATTCCTGGTCAAATTGGACCAGGCAGTTAAAAGGACCAGAGCCACGCAATACTAGCCAGCGAATGGATTTATTCGGAAGCGTAACTTGTAATCCTAAGCTGGGAGGGTCGCTAGTGCTAATGGCTATAGTGCGTATTTGCACTTCAGAGATATGTTTACCCAGCTCTTGTTCAGTTAATGGCAATAGCAATGTTTCAGTAACCGGAAATTTATCCGCAGGGGTGATACTTACATCACAGCTAGCACCATTGGGATAGATTAAAAGAGATTGACCGCTGCTTATTCGTCCTAGGCTATGCGATTGCTTGGCGAAAATCGCATTATAATCATCAAGCGTTAGCGTTGAAGAACAAGAGTTAATAGTCAATGCCAATGGCGACAAAATAAGCAGTAGGATGATTCTTGCCTGCGGTGACATCATAGGTAGAGCTTTGCGAAGAAAGCATGAGTGATGGTTACCACACATGACTGATGCCTCCACCGATGCGCATTTGCGAAGCCATGAGTTCGCCAAAGGGAGTTGCAAAGGTGAAATCTCCCGAAGTCGAAATTCTGCGCTCGATAAAGAAATTTAATGATATAGGAACAAAGGTTATAGCCAAGTCAGTCGTTGCATAAGCGGCGTTAATACTATTGGCACGGCGTTGAAAATAAGTCGCGGTCAGTGTCAATAGTGCGCGCTCTTCTGGGGTTTCGAAAGAACGTAAACGTAGACTAATGCCATAATCAATGTTAGTACCACGGTCATCGTTTTGTGATACTTCATTCCAGGCAGTATCTTTCCAGTAATTATAATAGTAACGGCCCCCGACAAATCCACCTATGGCGAAGATCGGACGTGTTTGATACCACGGTAATGGATGTAAATCGCAACCTACTCTACCTGCAAGGCTGCCCATAATCACTTTTAAGTCTTCGCGGAGAATTTTTGCAGTACCAAGGGTAAAACGAGAATCAATCCATGGCGCGATAAACCAATAGGGAGCGCGCCATTCATAGAAATGACGTAGTTCAAGTTCATACATTTGGGCGGGAGTTGCAAAAAGATCACCAGAATTATAAACCGGGTTTAAGGTAGTACGCGCACCTAAAAAGCTAAAATGCCCTTCATCAAAAGTGGCGTTCACTAGTTCGGGCATGCTCAAGACCAAAGACCCTCCAGTAGGAGGTGTATCCGCAACTACTGGTTGTTTGAGCGGATGGGTAAATCCGACACCATCGGTCCACTGGTATTCTCCAACATTGCTAATTACAGTTGGCAAAACCTCTGGCAATGGCAGCAATGGCTCTGAAGAGAAGTCAGGAGTATGGCTACTGGCTTCAATTTTTTCAGCCGTATCGTTGGTTGTGCTAGCCAAGGTATTTTTCGCAGCTTGGGTATTTTCAAAAATTGTACTTATGAGATTTTGCGCGCTTGCTGCAAAGGTTGCGGGATTTTTCTCGATGGTTAGTTGCAGGCGTTTGGTAATGCGTTTTTGTGATATGTCGATTAACTTGCATGAAAGTAGATAATTTTTGCGTTCGGAGAGCACAGTTATATGAAGAAACTGGGTTAGCGAAAGCTTACCTATAACACGAAGCCAACAGGCAGCAGTATTGCATTCGCGTAACGTATAGCGTTGTTTTTTGTTGAGCGATTCGTCGATATCGTTGGGACTGAGTGCACTTGCATCTACCGATTCACTTAAAGCGGCAACTATGGCTTCTTCGAGTAAACGTTGATTTCGTTTAGGAATTTCTTCAGCACTCAAAGGTAGTAAAGCCACAGATGCAGCCTTGCTGGTGGATGCTAAAGTTGGTAAAAGTAGAACAAAGCTCAGGCATATAATAGAAAATAGTTTACCAAGGCGCGGTAATTGGTAGAACTGGTAGGCCTGCAGAAACACCCAAAGGGTTGCTCTCATTAAAGTGTAAGTTTACCAGGTCTACAAGTGATATTCAAATGAGTGTTTTGCAGAGTGTTTTATAGAGGTGCAAACGTCAGAAGACCACGGGTATACGGTTATCAGATCTCTTTTTTGCATTAATTCGCCGCCGTAGATAACTGCACCGGCCTGAATACCACCACTTGTCGGTTAAAAAAATACCGTTAATATCTTTTGTAAGACCAGTGTTAAAGGCTTTTGCCGATCGTAAATATATTTGATATAAAATTTGCAGATTAGATATTTAATGCC
This sequence comes from Deltaproteobacteria bacterium, assembly GCA_016931625.1. Lineage (NCBI taxonomy): Bacteria > Pseudomonadati > Myxococcota > Myxococcia > Deltaproteobacteria bacterium. Next base: position 23,414 of record JAFGEK010000074.1, read on the forward strand.
TAATCTGCATAAAATTAATAGTAGTAATAGGGAGTGGTCTTGGTTGTTGATTATTAAGTCAAACTTTGTAAACCAAGTTGCCACTGTGCAAACATTTTATTGCCAAGCATTTTAAATTCGGGTTCACATTTTAGTCAATAGGAGAGGGTACAAATATATTGTATTGTATAAAATACAATATATATATATAATTGTAGTATGAATAATACAAATCAATTGTTAGACAAATTAAAACAATCTTTAAGTGAATGGCATGAATTTAAAA